>NZ_JBATWY010000099.1:0-47317 GCF_049672945.1 Haloferula sp.
GGTGGGGTGAGTTGTGGGGAGAAAGGAAGGGGATCTTCATCGGTTCAGGAACCTCGCGCCATCTCAGTTCCTGCTTGGCAGCTTCACTGCCTTCAGGGCGAGGAACATCGGGAACTCACGCGCTGCCCGGTGTTCGCCTTTGCTGCGCGAACCTCCGGCCTGCGATCGGCGGTGGCTGACGAGTTCTTCGCAGCGGGTCACCGCCAGTCCGGCACCGCCAATCGCATTCATCACCTCGGCCAGCGGTCGATGATAGAAACTGGTCGTCTCTCCCCCACCCTTGCCTGGATGAGTGATGATCGGGATTTCAAGATCGACGCCATAGCGATCAACGCGCCGGTACTGGAGCTTGCGCCCTTCATCCCAACCCCAGTGGGTCTGACGGGGAATTCGAAAGCAGGGATGCATGAAGATCGCGACGAACTCGCCACCGCTTTTCAAAGCCGCTGAAATATTCCGACACATTGCTGGTAGGTCCGGCACATCGTGGACGGCCATCAATGAAGCGACGGTATCAAAGGATCCGTCCGCCCAATCGACTTTCTCGCCACAAGCATCGTCGACCAGCACGCGGATCCTCGCCTCACCCTCGAAGCGTGAATTCGCCGAGGCAATCAACTGCGGGCTGGCATCGACACCGCGGATCTCCTTTGCCCCTGCATCGAGCAGCAAGGGGAAGAGCACTCCTTGCCCACAACAGAGATCGAGGATTCGCCGCCCCTTGAGATCCCCCAGCAGATCCATCGCCGCTGGCAGAACAACATGCTGATGGTAGTCCGATCCGTTCTTGCCGACGAGTTGGTCGTACCATGCCGCGACCTGGTCCCAACCCTGCTCCTTTTGGCCCGGCGGCTTCCTTGCGGGCGGCTTCCATCCACCTCTCCTCGCCACCTTTTTTTTGGGCGGGAAACGTCGTTTGCCACGGTTCGGATAGTCGTCCACGCCGCAAGCTCCCGCATTCCCCGACTCGCGGCAAGCCACAAGGCGGAATCCCCCATCACTCGACCCCGCGACGCCCCTCGAGCGCACGCGCCAAGGTCAGTGCGTCGGCATGCTCCAAGCCGCCACCGGCTGGTAGACCCTGGGCAATTCGGGTCACGGGACACTTCCCTCTCAACAGTCCGGCGAGGTAGTTGGAGGTCGCCTCGCCTTCGACATCGGCGCTCAAAGCCAGGATCACCTCCTCGATTTTTTCATCATCGATGCGCTTGAGCATCGACCCAATCCGCAGGTCGTCGGGCGTTACGTTGTCGAGCGGTGAAAGTTTTCCGCCCAAGCAGTGGTAGCGCCCCCGGAACACGCCGGAGCGCTCCATCGGCAACACATCCGTCGCCTGCTCGACGACGCAAAGCACGGCTTCGCGATTACTGTGATCGCAGACGGCGCAATGACCTTTGGTTGCGAAGAAGCCACAAACGTCACAGGCTTGAACTTCAGCTTTGGCGCGCAGCAATGACTGCGCCAGTTCCGCCGGATCGCCCTTCGGGTTCTGCAGCAGCCAGATCGCCATCCGCTCCGCACTTCGCGGACCCACTCCGGGCAGACGTTTCAATTCGTCAACCAGCGCACCGACCGTTTCAGGATATTCAATTCGTGCCATGAAATCATTCTGGTTCGCGATGACGCGTCGCGTAGATCGTCGAGCCCACCCCACCCCATAGCAAAGCAGCCAGCGGCACCGCCAGTGGCGCGGCATAGGAAACCAGCGCCAGTACCGGCAACCAGGAGAGAGTCAGCAGGATCGAGCTCAGCAACAGCACCGAGCGGCGCCAGCCCCCGGGAGCATGAAGCATCGCCTGGCAAAGCCCAAGAGTGGCAAGAACGGTCCAACACCAGACGACCGGGCCGCCCAACTTTCGGAATTCTCCCTCAAGACCGAAGGAAGACGATAGATTGGCAATCATCGCATCCACCCTGCCGCTGATCCCGGTCATGAACAGCACCGCCGCCACCAGCAGTGCCATCGCTGCAATCGCAAACGCCGCGGCTCCTAGATGGGGTTCTGGCTTTTCAGTGGGCTTACTCATCAATCAGCGGGAAACTAGGCTCCCTCCACGAGACGGACAAGAGTCGTGACTCGATTCTTCACGACTTGCTCTGCTTGGACAACCAGGCCACCAGATCCCGCAACTCGGCCAGTGTCATCAACGCCCCCATCGGCGGCATGGACGAAATCGCTTCGCTCATCTCGGTGATCTCGCTTCGGGGGATGCTCTTTCTCTCACCGGCGAGGTCCAAAACGATTGATTCCGGGCTTTCCTCGACCAACACCCCCCCGACCGAACTTCCATCCTTCAAGGTGGCTGCCACCATGCCGTATCCTGCGGCCACCCTGGCCGCGGGAGCAACCAGCGACTCGAGCAGGAAACGACGGTCTCCGCGTCCTGCCACCCCATCCAGAACCGGGCCGGCCTGCCCGTGTCCGGCGTCGTGGCAACGGGAACATTGAGCGGCGGGATGAGAACGGAACAATTTCGCCCCGCTTTCAGCATCCCCTCCGAACAGCGCCGGCTTCCAAGTCGCCAGAGGGTCGGTTGAGGCCTGCAGGCGAAGCTCGTATTCCGCCATAGCCTTTTTTACTTCCGGCTCCTGGCGCATCTTTGCCGCCTCTAACAGTTCAAGCGCATCCGCTGCTTCGCCTTCCGTTTCGGCGAGCTGTGCCAGGCGCGCCACGAAGAGCTCGGTCAAAGAACTCCCTTCGATCTTTCCCGCCAAGTTCCAAGCCTGCTGACGAAGCGCGACCTGATCGGACTCCAAGGCCTTTTCCAAGGCAGCTGCCGCTTGATTCGAATTTCCCTTCACCAGCGCACTCAGTGCATCCAAGGCCAGGACATCTCCCTGAGATTCCAATAGGGTTGAGAGCAGCGCGTCGAACTCGACATCTTCTTTTTGAAGCAGAAGGTCAAAAGCGGTCCGCCGTATCCCCGCCGGAAGCTTGCTGGCCATGATCAGGTCCCTGAGCTTTGCCTCTGGAATCTCCGAGGTGTCGAATGGGTATGCTTCGATCACCTTGAGGCCACCCTCCAGCAATTCCTCGTCGAGCGTCATCAGTTGCTCGATCTTTGAAACAAGAAGCTCACGGATCGGCGTGACATCGCGCGGCGGCAAGGGAGCCAGTCGGCCCAATGATTGATCCACTGGAGGAGGCTCGCTCCAGAGCGATAGCAAGCGCAGGGCTTCGCGGCGGGCTGCGATGGGCTTGTTGGAATCGAGCGCAAAATCCAGCACCCTTTCCAGATTTTCGAGATCTCCCAGACGGAACGCGCTGTGCAGGATCCGTCGCCACATCATCGGACTCCGCTCACGATCACCTTCCTGGGCAGCCAAGGCCGCCACCAGCGGGCGCACCTCCTCGATGCCTCGATCGTGAATCAACCGGATCGCTTCATCCGAGATCCGTGGATCTTCATCGATGATGAACTCACCCACCCGCTCATGCCCCATCCGGCCGAGGGTGATCGCCGCCGCCATTCGCACCGCCGGGCTCGGGTGATTCTTCAATGGCACCAACTGCATCGGCTGGGTCATCAATTCCAAGGCATGGACACCGGCGTGACGAAGATAGGGGTCCTTGTCATCGTTCTCCTCGAGCATCTTCAAAACGTAGCTGAATGAAGCGATGGCCTTGTTCTTCCCGGCGCTGATGGCGGCGAACATTCTCACCCGTGGCGACGCATCCAGCATCAAGCGACCGTAGTTCACCCGATTGGAGGAAATCCCCGCTTCACCGATGACCCTGATCGTCTGCGCCCTGACTTCCGGATCCTCATTTTCCAGAAGCGGCAAAAGCGCCAGAAACGCTTTCTGTTTGAGTGGTGTCCCCGGCAGGTCGACGAAGTCATCCGGATTTACCTTTGGCAGCGCCGCACTGCCGCGACGCGCAATCACGCCAAGGCCCCAGATTCCGTGCAGTTGGGCAAAACCCTCACCATCTTTTGCCGCCTTCTCCAGCACCGCGAAGCCATCGACCTGTCTTGTTAGAGCGAGCTGGGCGCGCAAGCGGACCCGCATGTCGTCGTGACCAAGCAAGCTCCCAAGCTCGGCCGCCGTCCGCTGGTCAAAGCCCTCCGCGATCAAGCGCGCTGTTTCGTTTGCCTCCTTCTGAAGGTAAGGTTTTTTCGCTGTGAGTTCGAAGACTCTTCCTGCTTCATGGGAGATCCAGCCTGAGACAAAGTCGGTAATGAGCACACGACCGTCCCAGCTGTATTCCACATCCGTGACACCGATGCTCCAGACGAAGGGACGGCCATCGATCAACTTCATGCCGGCACCCTCGGGTTCAAGCTTGAACGACCAGATTCCCGAGCGGGCCGCACCACCTCGGTAGTCGCAGACCAGAAAGCGGCCCACTTCGCTTTCCAGAAAACCTGTGCCTGGGTAGTAGGTCAAACCCGATGGACCCGAGGTCAGATTCGCCACTGGCGGCAGCAGCCAATAGGGCTGGTCATCATTCTGCGGCTCCCACATCCGCTCATTCATCCACGGGCTTGGAGGTGGCTCACTCAGGCCGATTTGAGCCGCGAAACTGAAGATGGTCTGATGCTCCATGCGCCAGCCGGAATCGCCACCTTCGACGACATGGACGATCCGCGCCTGATCTCCCTGATCCGAGTTATTATCGACCGTGATCGCATTCCCCCACGCATCGAATGCGATCTCCTTGGGATTCCTCAAACCGGTGTGGATGACCTCGAAGTTCGTTCCATCTGGCTCAAATCGGAAGATCGCTCCTTGATCGGGATACTCGTAGGTCTTGCCCTCATTCGTCTTCACGTTGAAGCCGCGGTCGCCGATCGTTCCGTAGATCCTTCCGTCCGGACCGAGCGCGAAGCCATTCAGATCGTGACCGGAAAAGGAAACCCTGACTCCAAAGCCCTCCTCAAGCGTCTCGCGAACCTCCGCCTTGCCATCTCCATCATTGTCGCGGAGAGCATAGATCTTCGGAATGTTTGCGAGGAAAATGGTGCCCTCGTAGGCAAAGACTCCGGCCGCCGTTCCATCGAGCTGGTCGTTGAAACCATCGGCAAAGACTTCGGACTTGGTGTAGCGACCATCCGCACCCTGATCACTCAATCGCCGAACCACTTCCGAGCGCTCGGTCATTGCCGCCAATGGTGCCTTTTCCCGCCACTTCTCATACATCGCCGCCCGATCCTCGACCGTCTGGCTGCCCATGTCATCGAGCAGCCAGTAGAGCCGGTCACGGTTGTCATCGACTCCGAAGCGAAAACGATGCGTTTCCGTGACGAAGATCGCGCCTGACTCATCGATCGTCAGAGCCGTGGGCGAGGTAATGCCCTCACCTTCATGGTCCGCCACCAGCCGCAAGCTCGTTCCCGGAGGAATCGTCACACCCGGTATGGCGTCGCTTGCAACCAGGCCCTTGACCACTGGCGGGGTATCCTTCCCGTTGCCATCCGCATACGGATCCCTCTCGGCTCCATAGGCCGACAGGCTGAGCAAGGTGGCGAGCATCGTTCGGCGCATCATTCCGCGGAAGCTAGCCATTTCATCCGCCATGACAACGCTCTGATCACCCCGATCTTGCCATCTGGCAGTCCGACTCCTGCAAATTACGCGTCCCGAATCACTTGCGGCGCTGCCCATGGCGCTCTAGAACCCCCGCGCCATGGCCGGGTTCTTCTCCTCGCTCTACAATAAAATCTCCAACAAAGCCGAGGTCGACTGGGACGAACTCGAAGCAGGCCTGATCGCTGCGGACCTCGGTCCCAAGCTCTCCATGGGGATCATCGACCAACTTCAGGACCTCGGTCGGCAAGTCACGGCTGAGGATGTCATCGACATCACCCGTGCCCGGATTTCCGAAGTCCTGCCCCCCGATTCGCCACCGCCCCTGCCGCTCTCCGGCGACAAGCCTTTCGTCTTTTTCGTCGTCGGGATCAATGGCGTCGGAAAAACCACCTCCTGCGCCAAGCTCGCCCACTGGCTGCAAGGCCGGGGAGCGCCGACCGTGCTCGCGGCGGCCGACACCTTTCGCGCCGCCGCCACCGAACAGCTTCAGCGCTGGGGCGAGCGGCTGGACATTCCAGTCGTCACCGGAGTGCCCAATGCCGACCCCTCCTCGGTCTGCTACACCGCCCACCAGAAGGCCATCAACGAAGGTGCCAAGTATCTCATCTGCGACACCGCCGGCCGCCTTCATACCCGTCACAACCTGATGGAGGAACTCGCGAAGATCCGCCGCACGCTCGGCAAACAGGACGAGCATGCCCCCCATCTCACCCTGCTCGTCGTCGACGCCACCACCGGATCGAACGCCATCCAGCAGGCGATCAAGTTTCACCAAGCATCGCCGCTCGATGGTTTGATCGTCACCAAAATGGACGGCTCTGGGAAAGGCGGCGTGGTGGTCTCGATCTACGATCAACTCAAGATCCCCGCCCGTTTCGTCGGGACCGGCGAAGAACCCGAGGCCTTTTCCTTGTTCAACAAGAAGAGCTTCATCGAAGAAATGCTTTGATCCCCCGCGCTCCCATCTCGATCACCGGATGCGGTGCCCTCAGCGGTTTGGGTCACGACCTTGCCGCTCATCGACTTGCCATCCAAGGTGAACCGACCTGCTTCCGAGCTCTGTCGGGAATGCCCGCTGCCCCAGTTGGTTTTGAAGCCCAGCACGCCAGCTGGATTGAACCCCGCTCCCTGCTCAATCATCGCAAGTGGTCGCCCATCAGTGCCGCCGCCGTCCACGTTGCCCGCGAAGCCCTCGAGTCCTCCGGCTGGTCTCTCGAAGAACGCAAGGACGCCGCGGTGTTCGCAGGCACCAGCCGTGGAGCCGTGGCCGGATGGATCGAACCCTGGCCCGAGCGGCGAGCCTTCGGTCTGATGGCTGCCAGCAACTCCCTCCCCAGTGAGCCCGCCTCCGCCGTTTCCTCCGAACTTGGAATCGATGGCCCTTGGCAAGTGCTTTCCAGCGGTTGCTGCGCCGGACTCGATGCCCTCGGCATGGCAGCCCTCTGGCTCGATGCCGGCCTCGCGCAGCGTGCCCTCGTCATCGCCGTCGATCTTCCCCTCGTCGGCCCCATCCTCGAAGCTTACAAGGCCACCGGCATTCTCTCATTCCGCAATCATTGCGATCCTCTTTCCATGGAAAGCGACGGCATGATTCCCGCCGAAGGGGCCGCTGCGCTCTGCCTGGAACGAAAGGATTCTCCCTCCGCGCCCAAGCTCGTCGGCTATCTCTCGGTTGGAGACTGTTCCGATCCCCTGGGTGGAGCGGACGATCATCCCTCGCTTCGCCGGATGATCCGAGAGGCTGCCGACGCCTTGGGAAATCCATGTCTGGTGATCCCCCACGCCAGCGGCACTCGAAGCCAGGCCATTTCAGAAACCAGCGCCATCAGAGCAACCCTCGGCGCGGACACCATCATGCTTCCCCTCAAAGCCTGGACCGGTCACACCGTCGGTGCCAGCGGTCTGCTTGAAACCGCCATCATCGCCTCCCAGCTCAACTGCCCGCAGGCCAGCCCATCCATTTTCCCGACATCACCTCCACCCGGATCAAGCCTCCTGAAAATTGCTTCGGCGATGGGTGGCAAACACTCACTTGTCGCCCTGCAGTCACCGTCATGAACGAACTCAGCATCGAAGTCTCCATCGATGACCAGCGACTCGAGGTCCTGCAGGATGGACGGACCATCCACACCTTCCCGGTCTCCACCGCCGCCAAAGGCGTCGGCTGCCAGTACGGCAGCTATCGTACCCCAACCGGTCGCTTTCGCATCGCTGAGAAGATTGGAGACGATGCCCCGACCCATACCATTTTCAAAGGCCGGGCGGAAAGCGGACGATGGGACGGTTGCCCATGCGACCACGATCTCGTCCTCACCCGGATCCTCTGGCTGGATGGCCTCGAACCATCAAATCAGAATACCAAGGACCGTTACATCTACATCCATGGCACCAATCATGAATCGAAGCTCGGAACCCCCGCCAGTTGGGGCTGCATCCGCATGGCCGCCGAAGATATCATACAACTTTCCCAACTTGTCGAACCCGGAACCCTCGTGACCATCCACCCACCCACCCAGAGGACAGCAAAGCTCATCTTCTTCGATTGCGACTCCACGCTTTCCACGATCGAAGGCATTGACGAACTCGGTCGCGCACGAGGACCTGAAGTCTTCGCCAAGGTTGAGGCACTGACCAACGCCGCCATGAACGGACAGATCCCGATCCAGGAAGTCTTCCCGAAACGCATGGAAATCATCCGCCCGGACCGCGTCCTATGCGACGCAATCGCGGACCTCTATGTGAAAACCATCACTCCGGGGACTGAATCCGTCATCGCCAAGCTCAAGCAAGCTGGCTGGACACCCGTGATTCTCTCAGGCGGCTTCGCCCCTCTCATCCTGCCTCTGGCGAAGCACCTCGGCATCGATCACGTCGAAGCCGTTCCTCTCTCGTTCGACGACGAGGGAAACTACACAGGATTTGATGCCGATTACCCGACCACCCGCAATGGCGGCAAGCCCGAGATCATCCGGGAATGGAAGGATGCCCTGCTTCCAGAACGCACCATCATGGTCGGAGATGGGATTTCGGACCTTGAATCACGATCAGAAACCGATCTTTTCGTCGGTTATGGAGGCGTCGTTTCGCGCGAGGCCGTCCAAGCAAAAGCTGACATATGGATAACCCATATGGGTGATCTCCTTGAAAGAATCGAGCTCTAGCCAACACCCTGCAAAAAGACTTGTTTGGCAGCTTTCCCGAATGGATTCAAAAATGCACCAAGATAAATAGTCTCGTGCAATTAAATGGAATCACGGGCACAAGATACCACTTGAACCCGCCGGAAACCCGACTTACACATCGGGTGTCATGAGCACCAAGAAGAAAGTTAACTCCGCCAAAGGCCGGAGATATACCCGGGCCGAAAAGGCCGACATCCTCGCCTACGTGGAGCAAGTCAACTCCCAGAAGGGCCGCGGCGGCCAAAGCGCGGCTTCGAAAAAATTTAAAATCTCCCCGCTGACGATTTCCAGTTGGATTCGCAGCGGTTACGGCGAATCTAGTGGGATTCCCGCCATGCCCGGAGTTGGCAGCAGCGGGCCGATCGGCAAGAAGCTGGCCAAGCTCCAGGCCCTGCACGACCAAATCACCCGCATGGAAAAGGAGCTTTCGAAAACGAAAGCCCAGTTCAACGCGCTGAAGAGTTCGCTCTAAATCGGCCTCTGGATCTCAACCACCCCCTTTTCGGACTACCCGAATTGGGGGTTTTTCGTAGCCCGGCATCATGCCTATTCGGACCTATTGACCGGAAGGGAAGAAGACCTCGGTCTCGATATCAAACCAAACCACCTCTTCGCCGCTAAACGCAAAACGCCCGAGGAATTTCTGGTCCCGAAGCATCAGGGGAATCCAGTGGATATCATCACTCCACATCTGATTGAAGGGAATATCGTGAAGCCGGAACCAAATCGGCTTCGCTTCGACGGTCTCCGTCGGAACCCCTTCGAAGTCACGCGCCAGATAGACGTGACAGAGAATATCAGGAACGTCGGACATCGCAAAATGGAGTTCGCCCACCTTGGTCGGCCTCAGGGCCGTGATCAGCAACTCTTCCTGAGTCTCCCGGATCGCGCACTGCAGTGGAGTTTCACCAGGATCGATCTTTCCTCCAGGGCCATTGATTTTTCCCGCGCCGAGCCCCCGCTTCTTCTCAATTAAAAGGATCTCCCCGTCCTTGATGATGAACATCAGCGTCGCATGCGTGTGACCCCGCCAACTGCCCCAGTCGATCGGTGAGTCTGCCTTGCTGGAGTCCATAAGTTCGTTGAATCAATTCTCCGCGTAG
This sequence comes from Haloferula sp., assembly GCF_049672945.1. Lineage (NCBI taxonomy): Bacteria > Pseudomonadati > Verrucomicrobiota > Verrucomicrobiia > Verrucomicrobiales > Verrucomicrobiaceae > Haloferula > Haloferula sp. The sequence continues at coordinate 9,818 of NZ_JBATWY010000099.1, forward strand.
GCTTCGACACTGTCACAGGTGCAGACAAGATTGCGATCGCCGTGGACATTATCAATTCTGGCAACCGCAGGCCAGAACTTGTGCGTCCTCAACCAATGAAGCGGATAGGCTGCTTGCTCGCGGCTATAGGGATGATTCCAGTCATCGCCGCATACGGCCTCGGCGGGATGCGGCGCATTCTTCAGCACATTGTCCTTCGCATCCGCATCACCGGAGACCACATCCATGATCTCGCCATGGATGGAAATCAGCGAATCACAGAATCGATCCAACTCCGCCTTCGACTCCGACTCGGTCGGCTCGATCATCAGCGTCCCCGCCACCGGCCAACTCATCGTGGGTGAGTGATAGCCATAGTCCATCAGACGCTTGGCCACGTCCTCCACCGTGATGCCGCTCCGCTCAGCAAGCGGACGCAGATCAATGATGCATTCGTGCGCGACCAGCCCCTTGTTGCCGGTGTAGAGAATTGGGAAACAGGAAATCAGGCGCCGTGCCATGTAATTGGCGTTAAGTATCGCGACTTCGGTCGCTTCGGTCAGTCCCGGGCCACCCATCATGGCGATATACATCCATGAGATCGTATTGATCGAAGCACTGCCCCACGGAGCGGAACACACCGTTCCCTCTTGCGAATCCAGTTCGGCATGACCCGGCAGGAAGGGAACCAACTGCTCCGCCACACCGATCGGTCCGACGCCCGGCCCGCCACCCCCGTGAGGAATGCAGAAGGTCTTGTGAAGATTGAGGTGGCAGACGTCCGCACCAATCCGCCCGGGGCTTGTCAGTCCCACCTGCGCATTCATGTTGGCACCGTCCATGTAAACCTGCCCGCCCGCCTCATGGATCGCCTCGCAAATCTCAATAATCGTGTCCTCGAAAACGCCGTGCGTTGATGGATAAGTCACCATCAGTGCCGCAATCCTTTCACGATGTTCTTCGATCCGTGCCTTGAGGTCATCGACATCGATATTCCCCTGCTCATCGCAGCGAACGCCGACCACCCGCATCCCGGTCATCACCGCCGAGGCAGGATTGGTTCCATGGGCCGAAACGGGGATCAGACAGACATCCCGCTCAGTATCGCCGCGCGACAAGTGATAGCGTCGAATCGCCAGCAGCCCGGAATACTCACCTTGTGATCCGGCATTCGGCTGCAACGAGACGGCCGCAAATCCGGTAATCTCCGCGAGCCAACCCTCAAGTTGGCCAAGCATCTCCCGATAGCCCTCGCTTTGATCCGCAGGCGCGAAAGGATGCACGTTCGCCACTTCGTTCCAACTGAGCGGAATCATTTCCGAAGTCGCATTGAGCTTCATCGTGCACGAGCCCAGCGGAATCATCGATTCGTTCAGCGCGAGATCCTTCGACTCAAGACGCTTCATGTAGCGCAGCATCTCGGTTTCGGTGTGATACGAATTGAAGACCTTCTGCTGCAGAAACTTCGACGTCCGCGCCAGTGAGTCACTCCAAGCCGGACTCGACTCCCCTGCGGCCTTCTTCAGCGCCTCAATATCGGTCGTCGCCCCCAGTACCCCGGCGATGAAAACGAGATCTTCAAAGGTGCTCGTCTCGTCGAGGGCAATCCCCACCCTTGATGCATCGACCTGCCGAAGATTGAAACCCTTGGCCGCCGCCTCCGCGACCACCCGGGCCGCACCCTCGGTCTCGACCGTCAGTGTATCGAAAAAGGCGCCCGAGCAAATTTTCACGCCACCAGCGGCAAGAACCGCAGCCAGCGCCCCAGTTTTCCGATTCAGCTCTTGCGCGATCGCCTTCAGTCCCTGCGGACCGTGATAAACGGCATACATTGATGCCATCACCGCCAGCAGCACCTGCGCGGTGCAGATGTTCGAAGTCGCCTTGTCGCGGCGGATGTGCTGCTCACGCGTTTGCAGGGCGAGACGGAATCCAGGCCGGCCCCGGGCATCGACGGAAACTCCGATCAATCGCCCGGGGAGCTTGCGCTTGAGCTTGTCGGTGCAGGCCATGAAACCCGCATGCGGACCACCAAATCCCATGGGGACACCGAATCTCTGACTTGAGCCAATGCAAATGTCCGCACCGAATTCGCCGGGTGGCTTGAGCAAGGTCAGTGCCAGCAAATCAGAGGCGACGATCCCCGTTCCCTTCGCACCCTTCACCTTGGAAAAGAACTCCGCGAAATCGTCAACCCTCCCACAGGTGTCGGGATACTGCACGAGTGCCGCGAAAAACCCTTCGCATTCGGCAGGCTCGAACGAACGCCAGTCTCCGACCTCAACCGCGATCCCCAACGGTTCAGCCCGCGTTTTCACCACATCGATCGTCTGCGGGTGGCAGGCATCGGAAACAAACATCACCCGCCCCTTGGGCGCACCTGTTAGAGCGAGACTCATCGCTTCCGCCGCGGCAGTCCCTTCGTCGAGCAGCGAGGCATTCGCCACATCGAGACCGGTCAACTCCGTGACCAGCGTTTGAAAATTCAGCAGTGCTTCAAGACGACCCTGAGCGATCTCCGCCTGATAGGGAGTGTAAGCGGTGTACCAACCCGGGTTCTCCAGGATATTTCGCTGAATCACGGCAGGCACGTAGGTGCCGTAGTAGCCCTGCCCGATATAGGACTTCAGCACCCGGTTTTTTCCCATCACCGACTTCAGCCAGGCCAAGGCCTCGGGTTCCGAACGGGCTTCGGGCAAGTCCAAGGGCTTTTGGGAACGGATTCCGGCCGGAACGGCATCATCGATCAAAGCGGCCAGCGAATCGTAACCGATGGCCTCCAGCATTTCATCGAGATCGGAGCCCTTCGCTCCCAGGTGGCGGCTGCGAAAATCAGAGTGAACGGTCATCGTATTTGCAAAAAAACACTCAGCCAATCATCGCACTGTAAGCGGCGGCATCCATCAGCTTCTCAAGCTGGGATTCGTCCTTCACCTGGATCTTGAAGATCCAGCCCGAGCCATACGGATCAGTATTCACCAGCGCCGGATCCGCCTCCACCGTCTCGTTCACCTCCACCACCTCACCGGCAATCGGAGAGTAGATGTCACTGGCCGCCTTCACTGATTCCACCACCGCGGTGGGATCTCCGGCATCGACCTGCCGCCCCACTTCCGGGAGCTCGACAAAGACCACATCGGTGAGCTCTTCCTGCGCATGATCGGAGATCCCGATGGTCGCAATTCCGTCCTCAAAGCGGACCCATTCGTGAGAACTGGCGTAGCGGAGATCGTCTGGAGTATTCATCGTCTGAAAGGCTTATCCTTTGTTCGCTGTCGGTTTGTAAAACGGTTTCTTCACGACCTGCGCAGGAAAACGTCGGCCGCGAACGTCGATCCACACGGCAGTCCCCAATTTGGCGGACTCGACCGGCAAATAGGCCAAAGCAATCCCATTGCCGAGACTCGGAGAAAGCACGCCGCTGCCCAATTCTCCCAACTCCGTCCCGTCCTCCATGACAACCTTGTAGTGCGCCCTCGGAGGAGCCCCCTTCTCCAGATATTCGAGCGCCACCAGTCGCTGCTTCAGACCCTCTTGCTTCTGACGGGCCAGCACCTCGCGACCGACGAAATCGCCTTTCTCCAGATCCACGAAAAAGCCAAGGCCCGCTTCCAAAGGCGTCCTCTCGGGCGACAAATCACTGCCATTCAGGGGATAGCACATTTCCAGCCGCAGCGTATCGCGAGCGCCCAGACCACAAGGGGTGGCCCCAGCTGCGACAAAGGCCTCGAACATCCGCTCGCCCTCATGCGCCGGACAGAAAAACTCAAAGCCATCTTCTCCGGTGTAACCCGTGCGACAAACCACCTCATTTTCGGAAAGCTTCGCAATGCCATTCCTCGGTGGCAGCTCCTCGTCAGCAAACAGACGTGCGAAAACCGCCACCGAATCCGGCCCCTGAACCGCCATGCCTGCCCACTCGTCACTCTCATTCGCCAGTTCCACACCAGCCACCAGATGCCCCTGAAGCCACGCGAAGTCCTCATCGATCATCGAGGCATTCACCACCAAGAAGAACTCCTCGGCCGAGACACGATAGAGGATCAGGTCGTCGATGACCCCTCCCTTCTCGTTGAGCATCATCGTGTACTGACCCTGAGCATCGCCGAGACTTCCGACGTGATTGGTCAGCACTCCGTCGAGCCACTCGCCGGCAGCCACTCCCCGCACCACGAACTGCCCCATGTGCGAAATATCGAAGATCCCGGCCTTTTCCCGCACCGCCGAATGCTCACTGAGAATCGACGAATACATCACCGGCATGTTCCACCCAGCGAAAGGCACCATTCTCGCTCCCAGCCGCTCATGCAGCTCCTTTAACGGACTTTCCTGAGTTTCCCCTGACACGCAGCCACCTTGAGACGGCAATCCTCAACGTCAAGCCAAGGGGTAACGCTTTCAGCAGGCCGATGCCAGCCAGTCGACGTCCGCCCCCTCAAATCCGCCGCTCTGGATCCTGAAGACCCCTGAATTGCCGGTAGAGCACCTCCACCTTGGTCCTGGCCCACGGAGTTCTCCTCAGGAATTTCAAACTCGATGTGATGGAAGGCTCATGGCTGAAGCAGTTGATCCGGATTCGGAAGGAAAGATCCTCCCAGCCGTAGGCCTCAACCAGCTCGGTCAGCATCTTCTCAAGGGTAATGCCGTGAAGCGGATCTTGGCTCATCGCCATGGCTCATACAGGATCGCAGGCCATTGGCAAGACCGAGCCCCTCGCCCCGCGCCCGGGCTCAACACTAGACAAAGCCTCCCCGAGCGAGCACAAGCTCTCGTCATGAAGAAGTCCTTCCCGCTTACCGATCCGAAACATCAACCCGAACGAGTGGTCGCCTCCATCAAGAACGACGTCCGGAAATACGTGAAGCGCGAGCGCCGCAAGGAGCTTCCTGAAGGGGTTGATTTCTGGGACTTCGCCTGCAAGGTGGGAAAAGACGAGGCCACTCCTGAAGCCTGCCACCTCGAAGAAGTCGTCAAAGCCATCGATGCCGTCGCGAACTCCGGCGGCACCTCGGTTTACGTCGAGATCATTGCCACTCCTGGCGTCAGAAATCGACGCTAAAGCGAGGCGGTTTTCCCATTTCGAAGCTACCGTCGGACTGATTGGAAAAAACTCACAAGATTCCACATGCATGCATTTCATTTCATGCTTTCTTAGTCATGTGCCCGGTGGTGAAACTGCTGGGCGGAAACAAACATACGACCCAACCAAAACTATGAAGCATCCCCTAAATGGAATCCTTGCAAGCGCGTTTCTTCTCTCTGGAAGCCTTTACGCTGCTGACCTGCCACCAACTGCTGAAGAGCAGAAAGCACTGACCCCGAAAGCGGTTCTTGATCAGCTGATGGCCGGCAACGCCCGCTATGCCGAAGGCAAGCTCGCCAATCCAAATATCGAAAAGCGTCTCAAAGCCACCTCGACCGGCCAGTTTCCGAAAGCCTACATTCTTTCGTGCGTCGACTCTCGAGTTCCGGTTGAAATGGTCTTCGATCAAGGAATCGGCGATGTCTTCGTCGGCCGCGTTGCCGGTAATATCGAGTCCGTCGAACAACTTGGTTCGGTTGAATTTGCCACCAAAGCCGCCGGCGCCAAGCTGGTGATGGTCCTCGGCCACGAAGCTTGTGGCGCCGTCAAAGGAGCCTGCGATCACGTCAAAATGGGCAACCTGACCGCACTTCTTGCTGAAATCGAGCCCGCCGTGAACGCGGTCGAAGGCTTCGAAGAGGATCAGGAAAACTCGAAGAATCCCGAATTCGTCGCAGCTGTGATCGAGAAGAACGTGCGGATGACCGTTGCCGACCTGCGCAAGCGCAGCGAAGTCCTTTCCGAGTTGGAAAAGAACGGTGACATCATGATCGTCGGAGGCGTTTACGACCTCGACGACGGCAAGGTCACCCTTCTCGACATCGCCGAGTAAGTCTCGGCGAAAGCCTCTTGTTGGACAAAGTATGAACCAAAAACGGTCGCCTTCGGGCGGCCGTTTTTTCTTACACGCATTGGGGGTTCCCGTCGTGGCATGACCGTCCCGGTCATGATTGCAAGAGTCTGCGGGGCCGCTTGAACTTGGCGCTGTTCTACCTTCCGGATGAGCCATGACCGAGACGGTCATGCCACGGTGCCAGCAGCTGGTTACCGATCTTTGAACGGCGTGCCATTCGTCACCGTTCTCAAAATCTGGAGCCCGATCTACCATGATTGAGCGGATGATTTCAGGATGTCGTGCCTTTCATCCTCCTCATCCAATTCATCTTGGTCCAAATCCCTACCCGCACCTCATTACCCTGGCCACCGCCACCACTTGGCCACCCTAATCTTGGTAAACCCTACTGCTTTTCAAGGCGCTGCTTCAGCTCCTTCAGGGTTTTCTCCATGCTTTCCAGCAACTCCATGGCCTCATTCACCGGCAGCTTCGGATCGGGCAGCGTTGAGAGTTCCTGCATCGTCGAAACAATGATCCCAATGAAGAGATTCAGGATCGTGAATGTCGCGATGATGATGAAAGGCACGAAAAATGCCCAAGCCCAGGGATGAACTTCCATGACTGGCCGGACGATCCCCATCGACCAACTCTCCAAGGTCATGATCTGAAAGAGGGAGTAAAGGCTGTGGCCAAGACTTCCGAACCACTGGGGATGACTCTCACCGAACAGCCCGGTCGCCAGCACCCCTGCGGTGTAGAAGAAAATCGCCATCACCGCGACCACTCCCAGCAAGCCGGGAATGGCATGAAGGAAAGCCGCCACGACACGCCGAAGCTGCGGAATCACCGTCAGCAAGCGCAGAACCCGGAGCACTCTCAGCGATCGCAGCACCGACCACGGCCCGATCCCCGGAACCAGCGCGATCCCCACCACGAGGAGATCGAAAATGTTCCAGCCATTCCGCCAAAACAAGCGGCGGTAGGCGAAGATCTTGATCGCCAACTCAAGGATGAAAAAAACCAGACAGGCTTTGTCGATCATCCTGAGGATCGTCCCGTGGCGCTCCATCATCGCCGCCGAGGTCTCGAATCCGAGAATGACGGCATTGATCAGGATCACCACCACCACCACCATCTGCATCCGTGAGCCATCAATCCACTCGGCCAAACGCAGACGTCCGCCCGAGACACCCGGGGAACCGCGCAAGGCAGCTAGGTCCTCTTCACTCATCGACACCTGATCATTCGAATTTCCTGAGTCACGCTCAACCCAGGATTTCAAGCAACTCGCCAATCGAATGGCGACTCTCCAACGGATGCCGGAAGCGGGCTTTGCGGTTGATGGTGTAGTGGTTTCGACGCCCATCCTTGCGCACTTTCAGCACCTTCTCTTCGATCAACTCCGCGAGAATCCTCTGCACCGCACGCTGGGTAATCCCCACTTCGTCCGCAAGGTCCCTGATCCGCATTGCCGGCTCACGATCCAGAACCACCAGGATATGGAAGTGATTGGTAAGAAAAGTCCATCCACTACCCACAGCAGGACTCGAAGATGCTCGCGATGATTTTTGTTGCATGAATTTTAACACACGATACTCCGGACGTGTGTTGCTTAGCGCCGCTCATTTTGAAAGTCAAGCGGGCACCTCAGGCAATACCTGATCGCCGTGGACCTTCTCATTCAGAATCTGATCTCTCCCGTCGTTCTTTCGTTCGTTCTTGGAATGCTCGCCCGATGGGTGAGAAGCGATCTGGAAATTCCGAGTGCCATCTACCAGGGGATGTCGATCTACCTGCTCTTTGCCATCGGCCTTAAAGGAGGCGTCTCCCTCTCGGAAACTCCAGTAAGCGAGCTCATCGCGCCTGCCGGACTGACGCTCGTGCTCGGTGCCCTCACCCCGCTGTCCGCCTTCTTCCTGCTCCGCAGCTTCGGCAAGTTGAGCCGGGTGGACGCCGCGGCGACCGCCGCTCACTACGGTTCGGTTTCGGCCGTGACCTTCATCGCCAGCCTCGAGGCGGTGAAACTCGCAGGCCTGCCCTCGAATGGATACCTCCCCGCCCTGCTGGCAGTCCTTGAGGTCCCCGGCATCATCATCGGCTTGCTCCTTGCGCGTCAATCGCGCGCCGGCGGATTGAAATCGGCCCTGCACGAAGTCGCCACCGGCAAGAGCATCTTCCTCATGGTCGGCGGACTGGTCATCGGAGCGGTCTGCGGAGCCACCAAGGTCGAAGGCGTGGCGCCCTTCTTCGTCACCCCGTTCAAAGGAGTGCTCTGCCTTTTCCTGCTCGAGCTTGGAATGGTCGCGGCGGGACGAATCGGCGACCTCAAGAGCGCCGGCTGGCGACTCATCGTCCTCGGATGCTTCCTTCCCATTTTCCATGGCACCATCGCCACTTCTCTGGCCATGTGGATCGGCATGGCACCCGGCGGGGCGGCGGTTTTCGGAGCCATGGTCAGCAGCGCCTCCTACATCGCGGCACCAGCCGCCGTGCGTATCGCCTTGCCCCAGGCCAGTCCCGGGATCTATCTTACCCTCTCACTTGGAGTGACCTTTCCCTTCAATCTTGCGATCGGCATTCCCATCTATCTCAAAGTCGCCGCTTACCTCTACCAGACATGAGCAAAAAGGTTTCACTCAAGCTCGTCACCATCGTCACCGAAGGTCTGCTTAAGGAAGAGTTCATGACCCTGCTGCGCAAGCATGGAGCCACCGGCTTCACCATCACCCGCAGCGAAGGCGAAGGCTCGCGCGGAGCCAAGACCCGCGATTGGGAAGGTCCGAACCTCCGTTTTGAATGCATCGTTTCCGAAAAAACAGCGGACATCATCCTCGAGAATATCGGGAAGGTCTACTTTGAGAACTATTCGGTGATTGCCTGGATTACCGACGTCACCGTTCTCCGGGGAAGCAAGTTTGTCGGAGACAGCGAGTAAGCTCGGCTCACCCGCTGGACTTTCCGGAAGCGGCGGCCGTCATCAGCCTCACCAACTCAAGCAGCCCTTCGGTTTCGGACTCCCGTTTCCACACCGCCGAAGAGACCAGCGTCAGCTTCGGCTTGCTCATTTTGACAAACACGACCCCCGAGTGAGGCAGCAGGCTGACGTCGTGTTGCAAAGCACCATTTCACATTCGTTTCTTTCCAAATGCCGAGGGATTCGCTTTCCTACCACCATAATGAAACGACTTGTTCCGATGCTTTGCCTTTTCTTCGCTTGTCCAGGCTTTGCCAACGAGGCAGCCTTGCAGGCTCAACTCAAGGAACTTCAGAAAGTCACGGATGCTCTGGGAGAGCCGGATGCAGAGAACCAAAAGGAAGTCTACGCGGTCCAGATTGCCCGGTCGACGACCCAGTCTCTTGCGACGCAATTCTCCAGCGGCAACTTTCAATCAATGCAGGCGCAGATCCAACAGTCGTCATCACAACTTGCGGCACTTCCCAATGACTTCCGAAAGGCTTTGAATGCGTTCAACATCGAACTCGAAAAGCACTTGCAAGAGCTGAACGAGGCTCGAATCGAGGAACTCGAAGACTTCTTCGCGCGCCTGAGAGACGAAATCATCGCCGCGAAAAAGCCCGAAGACCTCGACCCACTCCTTGAGGAAATTTCGCAGCGATCCACAGACCGCAGCTACGGTTCAGGGAAGCTGAATCAGGAAATCTCAAATCTTCAGCAGAAGGTCTCCCAAAGTTCAGCCATCGTTTCCGAGTGGCAGAACTATCTCATGGCCGAAAGCATCAACGATGGCCCAGCCTGCAAAAGAGCTCTGGAGAATGTTTCACGCTATCTAAGCTCCAACCCGCTAATTCCCCGCTCCCACGTGTTGCGACTCTTGAATCCCCAGGTCTCCGTTCCGGCACCAACACCGCCCAAACCCGAGAAAGGTGCTGATCCCACGTCGGCAGCCGACGCTGAGGCTTTTACTCCGTTTCCTGAAATCGAAAAGGCACTCGAACGCGGCGGCGATTGGAATGAAATCGCGAAGTTGCTCGCCGCGCTACCCCCAGCCCAACAAGCCGACCAACGGATCAGCGAGTTCCGAAGTGCCATCGAAAAACTCATCACCCTTTCTGCCTTGGATGAAGCGGTTTCGTTCCTCGAACTGATCGACGCCATCATAAATGCCAACGAGGAAGCATGGATCCTCAAAGGCACATCATTCCGCGCAGCACGGGACAGTTTCCTGATGAAGTCCCTCCAACGGCACTATGCCGAGACTTTGAAAAAGTCCGAGATCAAGGCCACTTCTCCGGCCCAACTTCTCGATCAGCTGACTTCCCATTATTTGGATCTCCGCGAGTGGGCCTTGGCCTCAAAGGTGCTATCGGATCAGGAAGCCTTGGCCCGGCTTGATCGCTTCGGTAGTGAGCGGATCTACTCAAGCGATGCAGAAGCCCTGAAGGCGCTCGCGCGAGCCGAGGCCGCCGCCTCGGCCGAAGAAATCGAGCTCGCGATCAAATACTATCGGCTCGCTGCGGAAAAGTCCTCCGACGCGCGGGTCTTCCGGGCCTCATTCGAGGGCCTCAAGGCCTTGAAGGAAACCAAGCCTGAGGCCTTTGAAAAGGCGGAAGAGGAAGCGAGAGAGGACGCGGCCATCCAACGGGCAAAGCGAAAAAGCTACCTCGTCCGCGACAGTCGCAATCGCTCGATGGAATCCATGGCACAGCAGGTGGGAAAAGATGGTGAGATCCCCGACAAGTTGAAGAATTACATCCAAAAATTGCTGAGAGACGAAATGCCCGACATTCGCATCAACTTCCTTGAGACCATACTCGATGAGTCCAGCGATACCACGACCCGCGAGGACAAGGCCGAGCACTAACAGCTTGACAGACATTCGTGATTGCGAAGGCCCTGATCTCCGCTTCGAATGCATCGTTCCCGAGGAAACGGCGGACACCATCCTCAAAAACTGGGAAGGTCTACTTCGAGAACTATTCGCTGATTGCCTAAATTACTGACGTCACCGTCTTGCGGGGAAGCAAGTTTGTTGGAGCTGGCGAGTGACTTCAACTCACCCGCCGGACTTTCCGGAAGCGGCGGCCGTCATCAGCCTCACCAACTCAAGCAACCCTTCGGTTTCGGACTCCCGTTTCCACACCGCCGACGAGACCAGCGTCAGCTTCGGCTTGCTCATTTTGACAAACACGACCCCCGAGTGAGGCAGCAGGCTGACGTCGTGCGGCAACACCCCGACACCGGCACCTCCCGCGACCAGCCCGAGCATTTCCTGAAGTCCATCCGCCTTCATCCGGACCTTGGCCACAAAGCCAGCACGTCCACAAAGATCGGCAAGCATTGCCGGTCGACCAGGAAAGTGATTCTCGTGCAGACTGACAAAGGGCTCCTCCGCCAGTTCGGCCAGATCCACCGACTTCCTCAGAGACAACAAGTGGTCGTCCGGCAGCACCACCGCCATCGGTGTCTTCTTGATCGCAGCCACCTGAAACTCATTCGCCAGTTGCGGGCATGGCGTGCCTAACAGAGCGAGATCAATCTCATCCTCCCGCAAGGCTTTCTCCTGCTCATGAGGCGACATGCTGCGGATCACAATGCACGCATCATCATGCTGCTGGTTGAAGGTCCGCATCGCACTTGCCAGAAAACCCGGCAAAGCCGTCTCGATAAAACCCACCCGGATCGTCCTTCTCAGCGGCTTGCTGAAGACCTCCGCGGCCAACTTGAGATCCCCCGCCCGACGCAGCAAATCCTGCGCGTGCGGCAACACGCCCGTCCCCGCCTCCGTCAGCGACAACCCACTCGCATCACGCTCGAAGAGCGGCACCCCGAGTTCATCCTCAAGGTCTCGAATTTGCCGCGAGACCGCCGGTTGCGAAATATTCAACCTCGCCGCCGCACGACTGATACTCCGCTCAGCGGCCGCCATCACGAAATAGCGCAAATGCCTCAGCTCCATGGGGTATAACTCATAGGCATGGGAGACCAAAAGACAAGGTATTCGCCGCAGTCCCCAGCCTGAGTCATCCTTGCGACGTGAAACAAATGACCACACCACCATTCAAAGTCCGCCGCGCCAAGGATCGCGGCAACGCCAACCACGGCTGGCTCAACGCCCGCTTCACCTTTTCCTTCTCGAGCTACTTCGATCCCGACCACATGGGCTTCCGGAGTCTGCGCGTCATGAACAACGACACCATCGCTCCCGGCGGCGGCTTCCCCACCCATGACCACAGCGACATGGAAATCTTCACCTACATCGTCAAAGGCGAGCTCGCCCACAAGGACAGCATGGGCAACGGATCAACCATCAAGGCCGGTGACCTGCAATACATGAGCGCCGGATCCGGCGTCAGTCATAGCGAGTTCAATCCCTCCTCGGAGAACTCCGCCGAACTCTATCAGATCTGGCTTCACCCCAAGGACCGCGGCGGGGCACCCCGCTACTCGGAGAAACCTCTCGGAGACTCCGCGAAAAACAACACCCTCACCCTGCTGTTCTCCGGCGATGGCCGCGACGCATCCACTGAAATCCGGCAGGACGCCGAGATCTACTTTGGCAAGCTCGACGCGGGCAGCTCGGCTCAGATCCCCGCCTCCGATCAAACCCCGAACGTCTGGCTCCAAGTCATCGCAGGGGAGCTGAGCCTGCTCGACCAAACCCTGAGCACCGGTGACGGCATCGCCATCGAAGATGCTCCCCACGCCCTCGACATTCTGGCAGCTGCCGACAGCCGTTTCCTCGTCTTCCGCCTCAACTGAACCTCACCCAAATGCTCTTATTCAAAACTCGTCCTTCGTCCCTCCTGCTCGTTCTCGAATCGATGGGCTCGTCAGCTTCTTTTCGACGACAAGGAACGACGACGAGCACGATCAGAGAAACACGGATCCCAATAGTTTAACCACGCACCATTGAACTCCCAACCTTACATCATCATGAAAGACAAAGCTCCCATCATCGCCGGCGGCCTGCTCGGCCTTACATTCATCGCCTTTGGCCTGAACCATTTCATCAACTTCCTTCCGGCACCTCCCAGTCCGCCGGAAGGATCACCTCCCGCCATGTTTTTCGGCGCGCTCTTTGCCAGCGGATATCTGACCTTCATCAAGGCCGCCGAGATCATCGGCGGACTCCTGGTCGCGATCCCAAAAACGCGGAACTTCGGCCTGCTGGTCCTCGGCCCGGTGGTCGTCAACATCCTCGCCTTCCAGATCTTCATGACCGGTGGCGCTGGGCTCTTGCAGCCACCCGTTCTCTTGGTCAGCGTGCTCGCAGCCTTCCTGCTGTGGTCGGCCCGCACCAAATTCCTCGCTCTTCTCAACTGATCCCAACCAAACGTCATCATGAAAGTCCTCGCATTCGGTGGTTCCACCAGCTCCACCTCCATCAATCGCCAGCTCGCCAACCACGCCGCCAGCCTCATTCCCGACGCCGAAGTCACCGATCTCGACCTGAGAAGCTACTCGCTCCCGATCTACAGCTCCGACGAGGAGGAAGCCAATGGCGTCCCGAAAGATGCCCATGCCTTTCTCGAAACCATCAGAGCGCATGACGCCATCGTCGTCTCACTCGCCGAGCACAACGGCTCCTATTCCGCCGCCTTCAAAAACCTCTACGACTGGACCTCTCGTATCGAGACCAAGCTCTGGTCGGAGAAGCCCATGCTTCTAATGGCCAGCTCCCCGGGAGGACGCGGTGGCGCCACCGTCCTCGAAACGGCCAAAGCCACCTTCCCCCGCATGGGGGCGGACCTCAAAGCCACCTTCAGCCTGCCATCGTTCTACGACAATTTCTCGAGCGAAAGCGGCGTGAGCGATCCCGCCCTCGCTGCCGAATTATCGGTGGCCGTCGCAAAAATGTCTCACTGATTGATTCGAAACTCACAAGGGAGGCTCGAGCTTGGGAAACTTGACCTTCTCTGAGTTGATCGAAGCCAGCTGAATCGGAAACAGATGGATGCCGGAAGGATTCCTCTTCCCAGCCTTGACGACTGGATGCTCCGACGCAGCGACGTAACGCCTGGTCTTGTCATCCAGAAGCAGGATAAGCTTGTCGGACTGCCGGTAGTATCCGACCAGTGGAGGAACCTCCGAGTCTTTGCCGCCGCCCTTGATTCGAAATGGAGTGCAAGCCTCCCCATCAACCAGGGTTTGTGGATCGAACTCCGTCTCACAACGGTATTCTTTACTCGGACTCGCTCGCGAGAAACTCACCGCCATGATCGTCACCCACGATGTCGATGAAGCCGTCTTCATGGCCGACCGCTGCGTCATGATGTCGAATGGTCCCAAGGCCGGCGTCGGCGAGATCATGGAGATCGATTTCCCCCGCCCCCACGACCGCAAGGAAGTCTTCAACGATCCCGCCTTTTTCCAATACCGCGAACACCTCCTCGCCTTCCTCGAACAGCGCGCCCACCTCAATGGCGAGAACCGCATTCACAAGCGCAGCAATCTCATGGGATTCTGCGGCGGGGAGAAAACCAAAGCACCCGCCGCCTCCACCTCGGCCGCCTGAGGATCCCCGATCACCCGATTTCAAAATAATCAGCGCCCGAATCCGCGGCACTGTCTCACTTTTCGTGCCTTGCCATCTCGCTCCAGCCAAGCTTGGCCCGCTCTGTGCTTGGACTCCTCCGAGCTCCCTTTGCAAAACCTAGATCCTGCATGTTTGAAGGCTATACGACCGACGGATTCCACGACGAAATGTTCCTCCCAGACGGCTCCCCCCGCAAATACTGCGAAGGGCTTCTCGAACGTTTCCAGCACATCCCCGCCGAAGACTTCGATACCCGCCGAGCAGCCTGCGACAGCCATTTTCTGAGACAAGGAGTCACCTTCAACGTCTACCACGACAACCAGGGCACCGAGCGCATTTTTCCCTTCGACCCGATGCCGCGGGTCATCCCTGCCGCGGAATGGGATCACATCGAGACCGGCCTGACCCAGCGGATCACGGCGCTCAACCTCTTCCTCCACGATGTCTATCATGATCAACAGATCATCAAGGAAGGTGTCGTCCCCGCCCACCTGGTGGAAAACGCCGCCCACTACCGACCCGAGTTCCGAGGTATCGATGTCCCCGGTGATATCTACGTGCATATTTGCGGCACCGACCTCGTCCGCGGTGACGACGGCGAATACTACGTGCTCGAGGACAATGGACGCTGCCCTTCAGGTGCCTCCTACTTGTTGGAAAACCGCAACGCCCTGAAGCGCGCCTTCCCCGCCATCTTCGAGTCATCCGGCGTCCGCCCGGTCCAGTCCTATCCGACGGACCTGCTGGACATGCTTCACTACATCTCTCCGGGACGCGACATCGATCCGGTCTGCGTGCTTCTCACCCCGGGCGTCTTCAACAGCGCCTACTTCGAGCACTCCTACCTTGCCCGCCAGATGGGCATACCGATCGTCGAAGGACGGGACCTCGTTGTTAGAAACAGCTTTGTTTACATGCGGACGACCGAAGGTCTGGTCCGAGTCGACGTCATCTACCGCCGCATCGACGACGACTTCATCGACCCGCTCGTCTTCCGCAAGGACTCGGTCCTTGGCGTCCCCGGACTGATGGAGGCCTACCGTGCCGGTAATGTCGGACTCGCCAACGCCGTCGGAACCGGCGTCGCAGACGACAAGGCAATTTACCACTTCGTGCCCAAGATGATCGAGTTCTACCTCGGTCAGGAAGCCATCCTTCCCAACGTGCCCACTTATCTGGCCGTCGACGAAAAGGATCGGGAATACATCCTCGATCACCTTCCCGAATTGGTCGTCAAATCGACCAATGAATCGGGCGGCTACGGCATGCTGATGGGACCTTCCGCCAGCAAGGAGGAAGTCGAAGCCTTCAGAAAAAAGATCATCGAGGACCCCGGCAACTTCATCGCACAACCGGTGCTCGCCATTTCCCGCTGCCCGACCTGGACCGAAGAGGGCATGCAGGGCCGCCACGTCGATTTACGGCCTTACATCATTTACGGGCGCGAGATCAAGATCGTCCCGGGCGGCCTGACGCGCGTCGCACTGAAGAAAGGTTCGCTCGTCGTCAACTCATCCCAAGGAGGCGGCAGCAAGGACACCTGGGTTCTCAGTCATTGAATCATGCTATCCCGAGTCGCAAACGCCCTCTACTGGATGGTCCGCAACGTTGAGCGGGCCGACAACCTCGCGCGCATGCTCGAGGTCAACGAGCAACTCCTTCTTGATGTCGATCACATCGACCTCCCCCGCTTCGAGGCCTTCTGGCGGCCCATCGTGCAAAGCACCGGAGATGACACCCTCTTCGAAGAACTCTATCCCAAAGGCAGGAGTGCCGAGATCATCGAGTTCCTCTGCATCGACAAGGCGAACCCAAACAGTATCCGATCCTGCATCGGCCAGGCACGGGAAAACGCCCGTACTGTTAGAGACCAACTCTCCGAAGCGATCTGGGAGGAACTCAACGGCCTCTTTCTCTTCCTCAACTCACCGGATGCGGATGCCTTGCTGAGCGCCAACCCGCAGCACTTCCACGAGACCATCCGCAAGTCGGCCAATGTCTTCAACGGCATCATCTCGTCCAACCTCAGCCGCGACAATGCCTGGGACTTCATGGAACTCGGGCGAAACATGGAACGTGCGGACAAGATCACCCGCATCCTCGACTTCACGACCTTTCTGCCGAAAGAGGGCGCGGAAGCTTCTTTGATCGATCACCACTGGAACGCCACGCTGCGCGCCTGCGGTGCACGCAGTTCGTTCCAGATCCGCTTCCGCAATCACCCAACACCGCAGAACATCATCGACTTCCTGATCTTTGATCGGAATTTCCCGCGCTCGGTTCGCTTCTGCATCGACTCCGCCGATGCCGCTCTGCACCGAATCTCAGGCAGCCAACGCGGATCGTTCTCCAACGAAGCCGAGCGGGCTTCAGGGCGCCTGCTCGCCTCGCTGGCCTACGGTTCCGTCGATGAGGTGTTGGAAACCGGACTCCATGATTATCTCGACGGCCTTCAGACCCAGTTCAATCGAATTGGTGATGAGATCTTCAGGGAATATGTCCTCTTGCCGGACTCTGATGAAAGCGTTCCACCCATCCCGGGAGAATCCATCTCCGCCGTGGTTGCCTGGCAGATCCAGCAGCAGCAACAACAGCAGCAGTAGCCTCCACATCCAAGAGGCCCAAGCGCATTGAAGTCCAATCCACGATATCAAGTTCGGCATCGAACTTCGTTCCACTATGCCGCTCCGGTCAGTGACAGCGTCAATACGCTCCACCTGCACCCAACGACATTCCCCCTTCAGAAGACGATCTCTTGCTTCGTCCGGATAATCCCCGCCACTCGTCTTAGGTCCTTCCACGACCTCTTTGAAAACATCACCCATCACTTCGAGGTCCCTTCACTTCATCAGCGTCTCGAGGTCGAGAGCCTCCTCAAGGTCGAGAACCTTCCCCTGACCCTGACCGACAAGGACAAGGCCGCCACGCTGGATGTCTACAGCGACGCCAAGATCACCGAAGCCATCTGGCCCTTCCTCCAACCCACCACCTACGTCGCCTCGGATACCGAGATCTGGAGACAGGCCGTGGACCTGACCATAAAGAACGAGACGGTTCTCGAAAAAGCCCAGAGCATCATGAGCTGGCTCCATACGAATCTGATCTACGACCAAACTTCGACCAAGGTCAGCTCACGCATCGACGAAGTTTTCGCCCAGCGCTCCGGCGTTTGTCAGGATTTCACCCATCTCATGCTGGGATTGTGTCGCTCGATCGGCATTCCGGCCCGCTACGCCTCCGGATACCTCTACAATGGCCCCTCGGACACCCTCGTCGGCTCCCAGGCCTCCCACGCGTGGGTCGAAATCCACCTTCCCGAGAGCGGGTGGATCGGGCTCGATCCGACCAACAATACCTTTGCGGATGAACGGTTCATAAAGATTGCCGTGGGCCGGGATTATGACGATGTCGCCCCGATCAAAGGTCAGTATTCCGGAACCGCCAGCTGTCGAATGGAGGTTGACGTTGCCGTCACTCATCTCTAGCGCGTCCCTGTAAACATCCTCGCCGCTTTGGCCCAGCCTGAGCTAAACGTATCCCACTCCTTCTGCCGGTCATGTCGATCCACTGCTCGCTTCACCACCTCACCGCCTACAAGTATTCCAAGCCCGTCCAGCTTGGCCCTCAGGTCATCCGCCTTCGCCCCGCCACCCATTCGCGCACGGAAGTTCCCTCCTACTCGCTGAAGATCACGCCGGAGAAGCACTTCATCAACTGGCAGCAGGACCCCCAAGGCAACTTCCTCGCTCGCGTCGTCTTCCCGGAAGCCGTCCGCGAATTCTCGATCGAGGTCGACCTCATCGCCAACTTGGCAACCATCAACCCCTTCGACTTCTTCCTCGATGAATACGCCCAGCATTTCCCTTTCGATTATAGCGAAGAACTGACCACCGACCTCGAACCCTATCTCGTCAAGGAAGTCCGCGGTCCGAAAATGAGGGAGTTCCTCACCAAGGTCCCGATCACCCACGGCATGGAAGCCAACGCCTTCATGGTCGCAGTCAACAACTACGTCCATCAGGCCGTCGGCTACACCATCCGCATGGAACCGGGTGTTCAAAGCACCGAGGAGACCCTCACCAAACGCACCGGATCCTGTCGCGACTCGGCCTGGCTGCTGGTCCAGGTCATGCGCCGGCTCGGCATCGCCGCGCGCTTCTGCTCCGGCTATTTGATCCAACTGAAGGCCGACCAGAAACCCGTCGACGGCGGCGCGGAAGGTCCCTCCGAAGACTTCACCGACCTCCACGCTTGGACGGAAATCTTCCTCCCCGGCGCAGGCTGGGTCGGACTCGATCCCACTTCCGGCCTTCTCACGGGTGAAGGCCACATCCCCCTCTGCGCCGCCGCCCACTACCGCAATGCCGCCCCGATCTCGGGCTCCCTTTCGATGTCCGACGACACCGAGACCGATTTCGAATTCGACATGAAGGTCGAACGCATCCGCGAAACGCCGCGTGTCACCCTCCCCTACACCCCGGAGCAGACCGCTGAGATCGAGAAGCTGGGACAGGCCATCGACAAGAAGCTCAAAAAGCAGGACATGCGCCTGACCATGGGCGGCGAACCGACTTTTGTCTCGGCCACCGACATGGAGGCCCCCGAGTGGAACACCGACGCGCTCGGGCCGACCAAGGAGCTCTACGCGGATCAACTCCTCCACCGACTCTACAAGAAATTCTCCCCCGGTGGATTCCTGCACCACGGTCAGGGCAAATGGTATCCTGGCGAACCGCTCCCCCGCTGGTCATTCACTTCTTATTGGCGGCACGACGGGACACCCGTGTGGAACGACCAATCCCTTTTCGCCGACCATCGCGTCGACTATGGATATGGTAGCAAGGAATCCGAAGCCTTCATCAAGCTGCTCGCCAAGAACCTCGACATCTCCCCTGATTTCATTCGTGCCGGCTACGAGGACATCTTCTACTACATGTGGAAGGAAAGGCGTCTGCCGATGAACGTCACCGTCGAGAATCCGAAGCTCGCCGACAAACTCGAACGGGAAACCATCAGCAAGGTCTTCGAACAGGGCCTCGGCTCACCCGTTGGCCACCTTCTTCCCATCGCCCGTGGCGTGAGTCCCGAGGAATGGATCACCGGACCCTGGTTCCTGCGCGGCGAGGAACTCTATCTTGCTCCCGGCAATCACCCGATGGGCTATCGCCTGCCGATGGACGGCCTCCCCTGGGCCGAGCGGATCGATCAGCCGATCCTCGAACCCTACGACCCCTCGATCCCCCGCGACCCCTTTCCAGCCGAAAGAATCCTGCCACCAGCCCTCCGTCAGCCAAACCCGGTCTCGGCCATGGCGACCACCATTCGCGGGCAGTATCAGGGCGATCCGCGCGGCGAAGACCCACGCCGCACCAGCTCCAAACAACGCCAGGACGCCCTCGCCGAACCTCAGGTCGGGAAATCCGCCTCCGGACAGGTCCGCACCGGCCTTTCGGTCGAGCCGCGCGACGGACGACTCCACGTCTTCATGCCACCACTGGTCAAGGCCGACGCCTATCTCGAACTCGTCGGTGCCTTGGAGGAAACCGCCAAGTCGCTTGGCACCCCGATCCGGATCGAGGGCTACAAGCCGCCCTCCGACCCACGGCTCAATTCCTTCTCGGTCACACCCGACCCCGGTGTCATCGAAGTCAACATCCACCCATCGAAGACCTGGAACGAAATCGTCTCGAAGAACAAGGTCATCTACGAGGAAGCTCGTAATATCGGACTCGGCACCGAGAAGTTCATGGAAGACGGCCGCCATTCCGGAACCGGCGGCGGAAACCACATCGTGGTCGGAGGCGACACCCCGCTCGATTCCCCCTTCCTGCGCCGGCCGCACCTGCTGCCCTCGCTGATCACCTACTTCAACAACCACCCGTCCCTCTCCTATCTCTTCTCGGGACTCTTCATCGGACCGACTTCACAGGCTCCCCGCCTCGATGAAGCCCGCCATGAAACGCTCTACGAACTGGAGACCGCCTTCTCGGCGCTGCCGAAGGGCGACACCACGCTCGACCACTCCCAGTGGCTCGTCGACCGCATCCTGCGCAACCACCTGGTCGACATGACCGGCAACACCCACCGTGCCGAGATCTGCCTCGACAAGCTCTACTCTCCGGACAGCACCACCGGCCGCCTCGGACTCCTCGAGATGCGGGGCTTTGAAATGCCACCCCATCCTGAAATGGCGCTCGCCCAGCAGCTCCTGATCCGCGGACTGCTGTCGCGATTCTGGGACAACCCCTACACCGCCAAACCCGTCCGCTGGGGCACCTCGATTCACGACAAGTGGATGCTGCCCCACTTCATCAAGGACGACATGGAGGACATCGTCACCGACCTGCGTGCCAACGATCTGCCCTTCGACGCCGCCTGGTTCGAACCCCATCACGAGTTCCGCTTCCCTCTGGTCGGCGAGTACGACCAACGCAACCTCCACCTCGAACTCCGCCAGGCGATCGAACCATGGCATGTGCTCGGTGAAGAGCAATCGAGCAGCGGAACCTCCCGCTACGTCGATTCCTCGGTCGAACGCCTCCAGCTCAAGGTCAGCGGCTTCACCGACTCTCGCCACCAGGTGACCTGCAATGGCGTTTCCGTCCCGCTTCACCCGACCGGCCGTCAGGGCGAATACATCGCCGGCATCCGCTACCGCGCCTGGGACCCCTACTCCGCCCTCCACCCGACCCTGCCGATCAACTCGCCGCTCACCTTCGATGTCGTCGATACCTGGAACCAACGCTCGGTTGGCGGCTGCAAGTACCACGTCGTCCATCCCGGTGGACGCGCTTATGACGATTTCCCGCTGAATGCCTTTGTCGCCGAAAGCCGTCGCCGTTCGCGATTTTTCACGATCAATCGCTCGCCAGGCAAGCTCGACCCTCCGGCACCAAAAATCGACCGCGAGTACCCCATGACCCTCGACCTTCAGCGATACCCTGCCTAGGGTCCCCGCACGTTCCACTCCGGAGGCCCGGCCAAAGAACGCATCGCCACGTGATGCCCCAGCAGCAAGCCCAGTCTCAAGTTCCCGCAGCCGCCGACTCCGGCGGGCTTTTCGGCGCGTATGTGCCGGGCACCGGGGTGTTCGACGAGTTCCGCGACCAGCGCCTCGGCACCGAGTCGCCATGGAAGGATTTCGCCAAACGCATCAATGACTTCGGCTCCGAAGGACTCACCAACTCGTGGAAACGCGGCGAGGACATGCTGCGGGAAAACGGCATCGCCCACAATCTCCTCTCCGGCGAATCCGAGGAAAGCGTCCGACGCTGGGATCTCGATCCCCTCCCGATGCTCATTTCCGAAACGGAGTGGGCTTCGCTCTCCAAAGGCGTCATCCAGCGAGCCAAACTCTGGGACCTCATTCTTCACGACTGCTACGGGAACCAGAACCTGCTGACCAGCGGCATCCTCCCCCCTTCCGTGCTCTTTTCCCAACCGGGATACGTCCGTTCGCTCCGCGGTCTGCCGAAACCAGATAGACCCCTGCTTTCCCTGTATGCCGTCGATGTTGCCCGCGATCCCAATGGCAACTGGACGGTCATCGCCGACCGGACCGAAACTCCCAACGGCATGGGATTCGCCCTCGAAAACCGGATCGTCCTCTCGAACGTCTTTCCCGAAACGTCGAAGAAACTGCATCTGGTCCGCCTCGCCAGCTTCTTTCAGGAACTCCGCAGCACCCTCGTTTCGCTCGCCTCCTCCGCCGTTGATACGCCAAGCGTCGTACTTCTCTCACCAGGACCGGGCGACAAAACCTATTTCGAAGACGCCTTCCTCACCCGCTACCTCGGCATCACCCTCGCCGTCGGCAGCGAACTGACCGTCCGCAACGACCGTCTCTTTCTCAAGACCGTCCGTGGACTCCAGCGGGTGCACGTCCTGATCCGGCGCGTTCCGGATGGCGATGCCGATCCGCTCGAAATGCCGACCTCCAACCTCGTTGGCATCCCCGGCCTGATGCAGGCGATCCGCTCCGGCACCGTCGCGGTCATCAACCCACCGGGCACCGCCATCGCTGAAGCGCCCGCATTCCTTCCCTTTCTGCCGGCCATTTCCCGCCACTTCACCGGCGAAGAGCTGCTCATCCCATCGATCGAAACCCACTGGAACCGAGCCGGCGGCAACGTCGAAACCCTGCTCACCTCGGGTTCCGCCGTCGTCAAGAGCGCCTTCACCCGAAACCTCTTCCCTCCAGCGCTCACCCGCTCACTTGATCAAGCCCAGCTCGATCAGCTCCGCCAGAAAATCACCAGGAACCCCGAGCAGTTCGTGGTCCAGCGCGAGATGCCCTTCTCCACCGCTCCGGTGTGGAATGGCAGTTCGATCGAAGCCAGACCCGTCGCGGTCCGGCTCTTCGTCTTTGCCAACGGCGACGACTACCGCGTGATGCCCGGCGGACTTGTGCGCAGCGCTTCCCGCTCGGACACTCTCCCGGGTCTCTCCCTTCACGAAAACACCAGCAGCAAGGACCTCTGGGTTCTCGGCAATCCCGCCAATCCTCCCCGTGTCACTTCAAACCTGACCCACCGGGTCGCCATTCGTCGAGGCCGCGGCAATCTCTCAAGTCACTCAGCCGACAACATGCTCTGGATCGGCCGCTACTCGGAACGCTCCGAGTCCGCCACCCGCGTCCTGCTTGAAATCGTCCTGACGGCGGTCGACGAGGACTCCTCTTCGGACCTGCTTCCCGTCCAACCCCTTCTTCACGCCCTGTCGAAGCTGGACTACCTGGACGAATCAGACGTCGCGAAGTTCTCCGGCGACTTCGACCGCCTGTCACTGCTCAGGCTCATCAACTCCATTTACTACAAACCTAGTAAAAAACGACCACCGCATCTCGACTCGATCCCTGACAACCTCGGCCGCCTGAGATCGCTTGCCGCTCTTTCACGGGACCGCTTGTCCAACGAAACCTGGAGGATCGTACAAAACCTGGAGAAGATCGGCCATGGTCTGCAACCGAGATCCCTCTCCGGCCTGCGCGCACCGCTGCAACAGGCCATCCTCCTCCATTCGGCCTTCAACGGCACCTGCCGCGAAAACCTTACCCGCACGGAGAGCTGGCGTTTCCTCAACATCGGCCGCCGGCTCGAACGCTGTTCGTGGCTGCTGACCCTCGTGGAGCAGGTCCTCAGCGACCACCGCCTGCCACCCTCGGCCATCCTCGATGCGCTGCTTTCGGTCACCGACTGCACCATGACCTACCGCTTCCGCTACCAAGGGGCGCCCCAGCCCCTTCCAGCGCTCGATCTCGTGCTCTTCGACCCTGCCAACCCCCGCGGCCTCGCCTACCAGCTCGCGGACCTCGACCAGAATCTCTCGGAGCTCCCGCAAACCAACGATGAACGCATCATCCGCCCGGCCCATCGCACCATTCTCCGGGCTCTTCACTTCGTCCAAACCGAGCTACTCCAGGCACACGATGAAAAATCCGAAGCCGTGAACCTGAAACGAGTCCAAACCTTCGTCACGGACCTGCGCAAGAATCTCCCCACAGTCGCTGAGCAGCTCGGCTGGGAATTCTTCACCCACGCCTCCTACACCGCTACCTGATCGTGCGCTATTCCATCCATCACCGCACCGTCTACCGCTACGAGGACAATGTCTCGTACTCGCATCATCTTGCACGGCTCACACCACTTGAGACCCCGGTTCAGAACCATATTTCATCGCGGATCGTCGTCACTCCCGCACCCGATATCCTGACCTCGCACCGCGACTACTTCAACAACCCGACCAGCTTCTTCTCTCTCGCCTCGCCGCATCAGGAACTCGTCATCGACAGCCACTCCGAAGTGGTCATCGCCCACTCCCCCGCCAACACGCTCGACTTGTCGCCCGCTTGGGAGATCGTCCGCGACCAGGTCCGGCGATCCACGATTTCGGCCGATCTCGCGGCGGCGGAATTCTGTTTCGCCTCCCCGCTCTGCCCGGTTCTGCCGGACCTTGTCGCCTACACGCTCGAGTCCTTCCGCCCGGGGACCCCGATCCTTCAGGCCACCACCGACCTGACAAGGCGGATCCACGAGGACTTCTCCTTCGACAACTCCGCCACCACCGTCACCACCCCGGTGAGCGAGGTTTTCGCCAAACGAGCCGGAGTCTGTCAGGACTTCGCCCACCTCCAGATCTCGTGCCTGCGCTCCCTCGGGCTGCCGGCGCGCTATGTCTCCGGCTACATCCGCACCGATCCACCTCCCGGAAAACCGAGACTCATCGGTGCCGACGCCTCTCACGCCTGGATTTCCCTCTACGTCCCCCAGCTCGGCTGGACGGACTTTGATGCCACCAACAACATCATCCCCACCACCAATCACATCTGGGTGGCACACGGTCGCGATTACCACGACATCTGCCCGATTCGGGGCACGGTTTATGGCGGTGGCACCCAGACGCTCGCAATCGGGGTCACGGTCACGCCGCTTGAGTCGGCTTCATCGTGAATTCACCCAATGATCCCGCTCGCCAAGTCATCGGGAAATTCCGGAATGCCTCACCAGCCATGCGTTGGTTGCGACTGAAAAAATCTGCCATCCTGGTCACAACCACTGAATCCCCGGACCAGCTAGTTCATAGCGTCCCATAGGCTCAAAATCAATTGCCCCGACTTGACAGCTCGGACACCCGACACTACCTGAGAAGCGTGTTTCGGCACCTCATCGTCGTCCTTGGCTGCATCCACTTGCTGGGTGGTCCTTACGGCGTGCTTCAGGTCATCGCCTGGACCGGGATGATCGTCAGCTACTCCCAAACGGAAGGGATTTCGAAAGGCCTCGCTCAAACCTTCGACGGAGAGCATCCCTGCTCGCTTTGCGTTGCGATCGTTGACGCCAAAAAGGACGATAACGACAAGCAGCCTCTCTCGGGAGCTCCTGATAAACTCTCACTCAAAGAGCTTACACTCCCCGCGCAGATTACCCTGCGTGAACCGAGATCGAGTGAACCTCCAGCACGGCCCTACCTCGAGCCTTCGGCAAATCGCATGAAGCTCCTCGTGGCCCCGCCGATTCCGCCTCCGCGCTCGTTCGCCTGAGCTGTTAGGACTCCCTGTCAGGGAAGTTTTCCCTCGAAGTGCATGTCATGCGTTCCGCGTCCCTTTGTCCGGACCCGGTCGTCGCATGACCCTTGAGCCCGCTTCCCGCAGCTCCAAAGAGATCCCTGCCTGACCGTGTCGCAACACGGCAGTCAGGACTGAACACCGCGTTGGCGCTTTCGACAGCTTCGCCGACTCGATCTCACAAGTTCCCAGCCAAACTGGCTGCGGTCCCATCGGCTGTCATCAACCGAACCAACAACTCTCATTTTCTTATGAAATCTATTCCTATTCTCACCGCACTTGCCGTCACCGCTCAAGCTGCCGTCGTCGACACCAATTACACCAACCCCGGCCCGGACGGAGCCGCATTTCCCTACGAGGCATTCGTCACGATGTCCGCCAACGACTCCTGGTCCTCCGTCACCACGGTCGGTGGATGGAGCTACGTCGACCTCGCCAGCGGAGCCAATCCGAACCGTGGCTGGGGTCATGCGACGAGTTGGTATCTTCTTCAACTCGACAACGATTCCATCATCACCCTCTCCATGAATGGCACTTCGGCCGACGCGCGACCGGGCTTCGTCATCTTCTCCGGAGAGTCCATCAACGACGATCCGGCCGCCCTTCACACCTTCTCCAACAACGGCCTCGACTGGGTCATGTTGAACGATTCATGGGATGATAATGGCGCGCTCAAGGCTGCGGCGAACGGAGACAACACCAACGATCCCGGGCTCGGATTCGCCGGAAATGCCGTCAGCTTATCCGCGAATAGCGTCACGGATTCCTTCTCGCTCCCAGCAGGACGATACACCATCGGCCTTGGAAATGCCGCCGACTCCGGCAGCTCTCCCACCGGGCAGGATATGAACTTCGACTTCGCCACCATCCCCGAGCCCTCAGCAGCGGCACTCCTCGCCCTCGGTCTCGGATTGAGCCTCCGCCGTCGCCGTTAGACTTCGAATCCCCGGGCCGGGAAGCCCGAGCTTCCCGGCCCCCATTCACCATGCCTCTCCGCCTCCTCATTCTCCTCGCGCTCACCGTCCACTGCGCCGCCTTCGAACACTTCGAAGCGCGACAGGTCCACCCTGTCGATCTTACCCCCGATGGCACGAAACTGCTTGCGCTGCAAAGCGTCCCGCATCGTCTGAGCGTCTTCTCCACCGGAACACCACTCCGCTCTAGCCCGCTCCTGATCTCCGAAATCCCCGTTTCCACTTCTCCCGTCAGCGTCCGCGCGCGGACCAACGACGAAGTCTGGGTCGTCAATGAAGTGTCCGACTCCGTCTCCATCGTTTCTCTCTCCCGCCGCCTGGTCATCGACACCTTGCGCGTCGCCGATGAGCCCGCCGACGTCATCTTTGCCAATGGGAAAGCCTTCGTCTCCTGCGCTCAGGCAAGGCGGGTCTTCGTCTTCAATGCCGTCAGTCGAAACCTCCTCGGAGAAATCGCAATCGACGGCCTGCAACCACGGGCAATGAGCGCCAGCCCGGACGGCTCCATGATCTACCTCGCCTCGCTCGATTCGGGCAACCAAACCACGATCCTTCCGCGCGGCGAAGCTCCATTACCCCCTCAACCCTCCAACCCGGAACTCCCAGACGCCCCACCTACGGCACTCATCGTAGCCGCTGACGACGACCGCATCAGTCACACTGTCCTCGACCATGACATCGCGGCCATCGACACCGAAACCCTCGAAATCTCCACTTGGTTCAGCGGAATCGGCACCCATCTCTTCGATCTCGCGACCCATCCCGACGGAACCCTCTTTTGCGTCAACAGTGAATCGCTCAACCTCACCCGCTTCGAGCCGGAGCTCAACGGGCATTTCAGCCTCCACCGCCTGACCCACTTCGACCCATCGAACGGCGAGATCATCCATCACGATCTCAACCCCGGCATCGACCGCGCCACCAGCCCGGTTCCTGCCAGCCTGGCCCGGGCACTGGCTCAACCGACTTCCGTCACACTGACTGCCGATGGCCAACGCGCCTGGATCACCGCCTTCAACTCCGACCGCGTTGCCGAAGTGGCAACATCCACCGGCACGATCCTGAAAAACATCGATGTCCGCCCCAGCGGAGCTGGCACCCATGAAATGCGTGGCCCGCGCGCCGCAACGCTCTCCATCGACGGGAGCCGCCTATACGTGCTGAACAAGATATCCGACACTCTAACAACGATCGACACCTCCAGCGGCACGATCCTCTCGGATCAACCACTCGGAAGCGCCGACCCCATGCCCGCCAACATTCGCATGGGCCGCGGCATTCTCTACGACGCCCGCCTTTCGGGAAATGGAACCGTGTCGTGCGCGACCTGCCACCTCGATGCCGACCGCGACGGACTTGCTTGGGATCTTGGCGATCCGGGCGGGCAGATGATCCAGATCCCCAGCGCCAACCTGTCGATTCACGAGTTCGACGTCTTCAACCGGCAGGTCCATCCGATGAAAGGGCCACTCACCACCCAGACGCTGAAAGGACTCGCTCTCAACGACGCCCGCCCCAACGACCCGACTACCGGGCAGCCCCGACCGACCGAAGCGATCCAGACCAAGTTCCACTGGCGGGGTGACAAGCCCAGCATCCAATCCTTCAATTCCACCTTCCCCAATCTCATGGGCGGCGTCGAGATTCCGGAAGCCGACATGGATCTTCTCACCGAATACCTGCTGTCGATCCGCCTGCACCCCAACCCGAACCGCAACCTCGATCGCACGCTGAAGACCGAGCTTAACGGTGCCAATCCAGCCCGTGGTCTTTCACTCTTCACCGATCACAACCTCAGCCACTGCATCGTCTGCCACGATTTCAATGCGGGCACCGATCAGAACCTCGACGACCACCTGTCCGTCGGCTCCTCCCAACCGATGAAGAATCCCGGTTTCCGGATGATCTACCAGCGGGCCAACATTTTCGACCCGAACGGAGTCTCCCTCTCCGGATTCGGCCTGGGATCGGACGGCAGCGGCCATGATCTGCCCGTGGTTCACCCCTACGCCCTCGACCGGCTCGACCGACTACCCATCACGGCGCAAAAGCGACAGAACCTTGCGGACATCGAAGCCTATCTCCTCTCCTTCGACACCGCGATCGCTCCGACCGTCGGACATGAACAAACCATCACCACCACGAACCACCAGAGCACCGCCATCATCGATCATCTCGAGCTGCTTGAAAACCACGCCACCGCAGGATTGATCGGAGTCGTCGGCTGGGGACAGCACGACGGTGTGTCAAAGCAGCTTCGCTTCGACCCAAGCACCAGCCACTACGTCAGTGATAGTCGTGAAGAAGCCCCCCTCACCCGGAGCGAGCTCCTGGCTATGATCCGCGATGACGATGCCTTGACCGTCTCAGGGGTCTCGCTTGGAGAAACCTCGAGCCGTGGAGGTGACCGCAATGAGAATGGTCTTTCCGATCGCGACGAAGCCCAACCCCAGCCAATCATCGGGTCCGACGGTGCCTCCCTCTACCTTCAATGGGGGGCAGCGCGCGACTGGTATCCGGAAGCCATCACCGAACTCGGAGCACCCTGGCTGCCGGCGGAAGGTGAATGGCAAGAGGAGCCCGCTCGATTCGAATTCCCCACGGACAGACCCGCCCGTCAGTTCTACCGACTCCGCCGCACCTGGTGAAACCCGACCGCATCCTCACCATGTTCCACCGTGCTGCCATCGCCCTTCTCCTGATCCAGACTAGCTACGCGCACCACGGCCAGGATTTCTTCGTCAATCTGGATGCGCGGGTTCCGGCATACGGCAAGGTCACCGCCTTCACGTCATCGACCTATGTTCGGGGCGACAGCGGAGACGAGGAAACTTCGCTCGAACCCGGATTCCTGATTGGTACGGGATTCGGCACTTCGTTCGGCCTCACTGCGGAGTGGTCAAACAGCGACGGCAGCCCCTTCAACTTTTCCGGCATCACCCCGATTTTCCAGTGGGCGATCGCCGTGCCCGACTCGCCCTTCCGTCTTGGATTATCGGCGGCCTACCACATCGCCGACTCATCTGCCGCGGCCTCAAGCACCGCCAACATTGGCCATAGCCACGGCGGCGCGGCTTCCTTCAGCGGCAGCACTGGCGCAAACAATGCTCCGCTTTCCTTCAATCCGGACGCCGGCACCTTCAACCCCGACGCACCCGCTCCCGGCGGCGGACACGGCGGACACGCACATTCAAGCCACGCCCACGGTGGTATTCATCGCCACGGCGAGGACTTTTTCGCCACCCGCCTGATCCTTGAGTGGGTCGCCAATCCCTCCACCCGATTGGTCGGCAATCTGATTGTCGTCAGTGGCGGGTGGAGCGACATCGATTTCGGATACTCCGTCGGCCTGCGCCACGACTTTTCACCCAAGTGGGCCGTCGGCCTCGAAGCCATCGGTGACCTCGACTCCGGCGGTGAGCACGAAGTCGTCGGCGGCGCCTGGTTCAGTCCCCGTCACGACTTCAATCTTCGCCTCGGTCTTGGCACCGGGATCGGTCCCAACTCCCCGGAGCTTTCAATCTATTCCGGACTCACCTGGCGTTTCTGAAGATGACGGCCATCCTTCTTTCGCCCCCCACTCCCGCCAGCCGAACTTCAAGGCGGCCGCCGTAAAAATCGAGATCTGAGCGATGGCAAACAAACCCTCGTCACTGGGCGCTCAAGGAGTTCCAATCGCGACGCCGTGAGCGACATCGCCCTCCACGCCGCCATCCTCATCCTCGCCTTCCTCTACTCAAGCGTGGGGCATGCCGGGGCGTCGGGATACATCGCGGCCATGAGTCTCGCCGGCGTCGCCATTCCCGAAATCAGGCCCGCCGCGCTGATGATGAACCTCGGCGTCGCCTGCTTCGGCACATGGCACTTCATTCGCGGCGGCCACTTCCGCTGGTCACTCACCTGGCCCTTTCTCATCGCAGCCCTCCCCTTCGCCTTTCTTGGAGGAAAGATCAGCCTGCCGCCCCAGTTGCTGGGGGTCCTGCTCGGCTCGGTCCTGCTGTTTTCCGCCGTCCGATTTCTCTTTCCATCAAAACAAAACAAGGACGACATCCGTCCGCCCCACGTCCTGATCGCTCTCATTTCCGGAGCAGCCCTCGGCTATCTCGCCGGCCTCACCGGCACCGGAGGCGGCATCTTCCTTACCCCTCTCCTGCTCTTCGCTGGTTGGGCGACGCCAAAAACCGCCGCCGCCACCTCGATCGTCTTCATTGCCGGGAATTCCCTCTTCGGCTTGATCGGTTTCAGCACGGGCAGCCAAGCCATCCCCTGGCACCTCGCCTCGCTTTTCCCCTTCGCCCTGATCGGCGGCTTCTTCGGCTCCCGCCTCGGCAGCTTCCACTTCTCACCCGATACCATCCGCCGACTTCTTGCGATTGTGCTTCTGGTCGCTTCAGGCAAACTCCTTTCGAAAGCCTTCCCACCCGACTCCGTCAGCCCACCACCAACCACTCTTCTCTCCCATTGATCATTGGCGCCTGAGCATTGGAAATTTGAAAAACCATGACCGCCACCATCCTCCACCTCTTCACCTCGCCCGGACACAACTACTTCGGGCACCACGAGAAGCCACCCGGAACCCACGGGATCGTCGCGCACGATTCGATCAAGCTTATGGCCGGCCGCGGTATTCCGGGCGACCGCTTTTTCGACTGGAAGAACAACTACAAGGGCCAGCTCACGCTGCTCGACCAGCAGGTCGTCGATGACATCCGGAGTCATGCGGAGAATCCCAATCTGCCGGCAGACTCCTTCCGCCGCAATGTCGTCATCGAAGGACTCGATCTGAATTCATTGATCGGCCAAACCTTCCGCCTCAACGGTGTCCGACTCGAAGGCTGCGAAGAGTGCCGCCCCTGCTACTGGATGGACCAGGCCTGCGGCAAACCCGGAACCGAAGATCTCATGAAGGGTCGCGGTGGCCTCCGCTGCCGAATTCTCGAAGATGGCGAACTTTCCCTTGGTGCGACGGAACTCATCATGGAAGATCTCAAACCAGCATCCTGATGAATGAACTAATCACCCCTGCCGAAGCCGACGCTCGCATCAGTTCATCGCTAACCACGCTACCCTCCGAAAACGTGCCGCTCGCGCGTGCCATCGGACGTCGTCTGCTTTCCCCGATTCTCGCTGATCGCTCGCTGCCACCCTATAACCGCGCGATGATGGACGGTGTGGCTTTCAGGGCCTCCACCATCCCCGCCAACAAGCGGATCACCATTGCCGGCCTGCATGCCGCAGGATCACCGCCACCCGGCCCTCTGACACCGGGCCACGCGTGGGAAATCATGACCGGTGCGATCGTCCCCGACGACTGCGATACGGTCGTCCCCTACGAGCAACTCTCGCCCGACCTCACCCAGATCCTCGGCCCCTTCAAAGCCGGTCAGTTCATTCACCCGATCGGTGCCGATGCCAAAAACGGAGCCACCCTGGTTGCCGCAGGTGTGACCATCGGCGCGCCGGAAATCGCCATCGCCGCCTCCGTCGGACAAACGACACTCACCGTACCCCGGCGCCCGAAGGTGGGCATTCTCACCACCGGCGACGAAGCCATTCACCCTGCCGCGATTCCCGAACCATGGCAGATCCGGAGATCGAACGGGGCGACCCTTGCCGCCATCCTCGATCACCACGGCATCCCGATCGAATTCCACCAGCATGCCATCGACGATGAGGTCGACCTTGGCAAACGGCTCGATCAGGCGCTCGAAACGGTTGACCTCTTGATCACCATCGGCGGCATCTCCCGAGGCAAGAAAGACTTCATCCGCCCACTCCTGGAAGACCGCCTCGGTGCCCCCGCCTTCCATGGCGTCTCCCTCCGGCCCGGCAAGCCACTCGCCTTCTGGCCAGGCCCACCCGATGTCTTTGCCCTTCCCGGAAATCCGGTTTCCGTGCTCGCCACCTTCACCCGCTTCGTCCGCCCGGCCCTCAACCAACTCCAAGGACTGCCGAATCCCCGTCGCCGCACCATGCCGCCAGAAGACATCAAAGCGCTCGCCAAACTCACCTGGCTGCTCCCCCTCGGTGGCAGGCGACAGCCGCTGCCGCCCGGAAACTCCGGCGACTTCTCTTCCATTGCCGGAGCGGTCGGCGTCTTGGAAATCCCCCCTGCACCCGACTTCGAACCCGACATCCCGCTCGACTTCTACCCCTTCACCGCCTGACGCCATGTCCCTCTCCCACATCGATGCTTCAAATAAGGTCGCCATGGTCGACGTCTCTAACAAGTCGATCACCGAACGCGTCGCCACCGCAGAAGCACTCGTCACTGTCAACGATGCCGTCGCCGCCCAGTTCGACGGCTCGGATCTCGTTTCAAAAAAGGGCCCCGTCTTCCAAACCGCGATCCTCGCCGGCGTCATGGGTGCCAAACAAACGAGCAACCTGATCCCGCTCTGCCATCCCCTCCCACTCGACAAGGTCGGAATCGACATCACCTTCACCAACAACACCGCCACCATTCGCTGCACGGCCAAGACCACCGGCAAGACCGGCGTGGAAATGGAAGCCCTAACAGGAGCCAGTATCGCCGCCCTCACCCTCCACGACATGTGCAAGGCCCTGGATCCCGCGATCGTCATCACTCAGGTCCGCCTCCTCGAAAAGACCGGCGGCAAGTCAGACTATAAGGAAAACGCTGAAAATCTGAAAAGCTGAGATACTGAAATCAAAACTCTCGACCCATCGGCTTCCCCGGCGCATTCCCTTCCAGCTTTTCAGCTTTTCAGCTTTTCAGCTTTTCCCATGATCTTCCTCATCCTCGCCGGCGGCAAAAGCAGACGCATGGGCCGCGACAAGGCACTCATCGAGCGCCCGGATGGCACTCGCCAACTGGATCATGTCATCGCCCTTGCCCAATCCATTTCCCCCGACCTGCTCATCTCCACCAACTCCCCGGACATCGTCCCAGCCGGTATCCCGATCCTTCCCGACCTCAATCCCGGCGACGGCCCCCTCGGTGCGCTCGCCAGCTTCCATCAGGCCCATCCCGACGAAGCGGTCCTCCTCATCGGCTGCGATCTTTTTCTGTTAGACAAAGCGACCGTCACTCAACTGGTGGATGCCCATACGGCAGACGAATCCGTGACCTGTTTCAAAAGCCGCATCGACGCCCGCCCCGAACCACTTTGTGCCATCTACGAAAGCACGGCTCTAGCAATGGCATCGACAGCTCTCGCAAACAATGAATTCTGCGCCCGCCATTTCGTCGAATCCCTGCAACCAAAGCTTCTCGACCTCCCCAACCCCGTCGCACTCGATAATGCCAACACCCCCGCCGATTTGGAAGAAGCCTTCGCCAAAATCAACCACGGCGTTTCTAACAAGTCCGTCAAAGTCCTCTACTTCGCCAAGCTCCGCGAGGAACGCGGACTCGATGAGGAAGAAGTGGAAACCCTCGCCTGCACCCCCGCCGGACTCTACGACGAAATCGCTTTCCGGCATCGTCTCAGCCTGAAGCCCGATGCCCTCCGCTGTGCCCGCAACGGTGACTTCTGTGACTGGAACACCCGCATCGAAGCCAACGACGAAATCGTCTTCATCCCCCCCGTCGCCGGCGGCTAAGGGAGCAAGGGCATTCCTGCCCTGCCGCCCCACCCTCGACCACCTCACTGCTGAAGGATGTTCCAAATCTCCTCATCACCCCTCGATCCCGTCGCCACTCGTGAGAAGGTGCTCGATCCCGCCTCAGGAGGCTACTGCTCCTTTGAAGGCTGGGTCCGCAACCACCACCAAGGTCGCGCCGTTGACCGACTCGAATACGAAGCCTACCCGCTGCTGGCCGAGAAGGAGGGAAATCGGATCATCAACGAGGCACGGGAGAAGTTCGAGATCGTCCATGCCGTCTGCATTCACCGGACCGGCGAGGTCGAGATTGGCGGACTTGCCGTCGTCGTCTCCGTTTCCTCCCACCATCGTGCCGCCGCTTTCGATGCCTGCCGCTACATCATCGATGAAGTCAAAGCCCGGGTCCCGATATGGAAGAAAGAATACTTCAGCGATGGGAGTAATGGATGGGTCCGGTGTGACCACTGCGCCGGACACTCCCACTGAATCGGGATTGGCTCCGTCCGCCAATTAATTTACTTCTGTCACCTGTCTACGCCACATCCAGAACGCATCTTTGCCTCGCGATACCAGCCCACTTCCCATAACCTACCACCCATGATTGAAAAACCCCTGCAACCCAGCCGGCGCGACTTCCTCAAGAAATCAGCCATCTTCGGAACTCTCTCTATTCTTCCCGCCCACATCGCCCTTGGCCAAACCAGTGGCGGCAAGCAGGCACCGAGTCAGCAAGTCCGTCTGGCAGTCGTTGGCATCGGAAACCAAGGGGGGCGCGACCTGAAGACCATGGCTGATTCCGGCCACTGCACTGTGGTCGCCCTTTGTGACGTCGACCTGAACGGCAAGCACACCCGGGAGGCTCAGGCCGCTCATCCGAAGGCCAAGAAGTTCCAGGACTTCCGCGTCATGTTCGACAAGATGGCCGACGAGATCGACGCCGTGCTCATCGCCACTCCCGATCACTCCCACTTCTGCGTCACCATGCTGGCGATGTCGCTCGGCAAGCACGTCTACGTCGAGAAACCGCTCGCCCACACCTTCGGACAATGCGACCGCCTTATGGCATTGGCAGAGAAAAGCGGTGTCGTGACCCAGATGGGCAACCAAGGGCACTCAGGCGGCAATTACTTCCAGTACAAGGCATGGGTCGATGCCGGTGTCATCAACAACGTCACCCGGATCACCGCCTACATGAACTCGCCTCGCCGCTGGCACGGCTGGGGCTCGAATGTGAAGGAATACCCCAGCCAGCCGATCCCCAAAGGCATGGACTGGGACACTTGGATTTGTTCCGCTCCCGAGCATCCATTCAGTGACAAGCTCCATCCTCAGGAATGGCGAAGCTGGTACGATTACGGCAGTGGCGCCTTCGGCGACTGGGGCCCGCACATTCTCGATACCTCCCATCGTTTCCTCAATCTCGGTCTGCCAAGCTCCATCGAAGCGGTCAAACGCTCTGGTGCCAACCCACTCGTCTTTCCTCAGGAGTCCACCATCAAGTTCAAGTTCCCCGCACGTGGCGACATGCCGGCATGCGATGTGACCTGGCTCGACGGCGTCAAGAACATGGCCAAACCCGAGAAGGAACTCGGGGAGCTCAACGTCAAAAAGCCCGGGAAGCTCATCTATGGCAAAGATCTCACCTTCCACGGTGGCAGCCACTCGGATGTACTTCAGGTCGTTCCCCGTGAAAAGTTCATGGAAATCCGCAAGGACCTTCCACGCATTTCCGGCAAGAACTCGAACCACTACGAGAACTTCCTGCTCGCCTGCAAGGGAGAAGAAGAGGCCCGCTCGCCCTTCAGCGTCGGCGGCCCCCTCACTCAGGTGTTCACACTCGGCATCCTCGCCCAGCGCTTTGGTGGCACGATCGACTTCGACCGCGAAACCAACAAGGTCACCAACAACGAGATGGCCCAAGCCCTTCTTGATCCCGCTCCACGAAAGGGTTGGGAAGAGTTTTACAAGCTGTGATTGGGACGGAGGCGTAGGCTCGGGAACGAGTTCTGCCTCTGGGCTCTTCTCTGCTTTGCTTGACGCGCCTGAAAGGCGCCTTGCCCACCCATGGCGCTCGGTAGAGCGCCACTCCAGCACCACTCCACAAAAAAAACGCCCGCAGGTAAAACCTGCGGGCGTTTTTGAATGCATTCAGCGCTGAAGGCTCAATCAGCCTTCGCTTCGACTTTTTCCTCCTTGGCTTCGACCTTTTCGGCCTCCACCTCAACCGCGTAATCGGTGGTGTCTTCCACCACTTCTTCGTCCTTCTCGATCACACGATCGACGAATTCGATGATCGCCATCGGAGCGGCGTCAGTCAGACGTGGGCCGAGCTTGGTGATCCGGCAGTAACCGCCTTGACGGTCTGCGGCAGCAGGAGCCACCACTTCGAACAGCTGCTTCACCACGTCCTTGTGACGCAGGAAAGCGACGGCTTGGCGGCGGGCGTGAATGTCGCCCTTCTTGCCGAGGGTTACCATTTTCTCGGCGACCGGGCGGAGTGCCTTGGCCTTGCCGAGGGTGGTGCGGATCGCGCCGTGCTCGATCAGGCTGCAGGCCATGTTGGCCAGCAGTGCCCGTCGATGGGACGCGGTACGCTTGAGTTGCGAGGTCTTGTTGCGATTTCTCATCGGGTGTTCCCTGTTTTAAATTCAGTCGTCGAGGTTCTGAGCAATCAGATCGGCAAGTCCGACCGGAGCTTCGTCTTCCACACCGAGGCGTGGCGCACGAGCTGCAGCGACCGGGCCGGAAAGCAGCGACGGATCGAGGGACATTCCGAGGCCGAGGCCGAGTTCGGAAAGCTTGTCCTTGATCTCGTTGAGCGACTTCTTGCCGAAGTTGCGGTACTTGAGCATCTCGGCCTCGCTCTTCATGGCCAGCTGGCCGACCGAGGTGATGTTCGCGTTGTTGAGGCAGTTGGCGGCACGAACCGAAAGCTCGATTTCGTTGACCGACATGTTGAGCAGCTTCTTGAGAGCCGCGTTTTCTTCGCTGGTCTCGGCTGGTGCTTCTTCGAAGTCCACCGCGTTCTCGTCGTAGTTGACGAACACGTCGAGGTGGTGACGAAGGATGGCGGATGCCTGAAGCAGTGCGTCCTGAGGAGTGATGCGACCGTCAGTCCAGATATCGAGCACGAGCTTGTCGTAATCGGTCATCTGACCCACACGGGTGGTGTCCACGGCGTACTTGACGCGGGTGACGGGCGAGAAGATCGAGTCGATCGCGATCACGCCGATCGGCTGGTCCTTGCGCTTGTTCTCGTCACCGGTCGAGAAGCCACGACCGACACGGATCTCAAACTCGCAGTCGAACTTCACCTTCTTGTCGAGGTGGCAGATGACCTGGTCCTTGTTGACCACTTCGTAAATGTTGTCCTCCTGGATGTCACCAGCGGTGACCACACCGTCGCGCTCGACCTTGATGGTCAGGATGCGGGACTCCTTGTCGTGGTGTTTGAACTTCACCTTCTTGAGGTTGAGGATGATGTCGGTGACATCTTCCAC
>NZ_JBATWY010000100.1:0-9154 GCF_049672945.1 Haloferula sp.
GTTGTGGTAAACCAATTTATAGACCCCGAATTTCGGGCATGGGAGGCATATTCGCCTCTCATGCCTTTTTCCTAACAACCTTCAAGCCATACAGCGCCTAGGATCGGCGCTGTGGGACAGGCTCTAGTTATTTCGCAGGACAGAGCCTTGAAGACGGCACGTTGAATCCGGGAAGGCCGCTGCTTGCCGCTCCGATGAAGATTGGGACGGAGGAGTTTTGGGAGGAGCCGTATGGGATGAAAACGGTGATCCTGAGGATGGACAATTCGGTGGATGTGCCTTTGATCCGGAAGGCGGATGGGAAGGTTTCCGTTGGGAATGGAAAGACGCTATTTGATATCGGCAAGGATACCGTTTGGGGAGATGTTGGGGTGATCGATTTGAGGCATCCGGAGAGGGGGACGGACCGTTGACTTTAGTCGGCGAGTTGGTAGGGTTGCGGCGCCGACTAAAGTCAGCGGTCCGGGCGTTGGGATTGGTTTATGCCTGCGAGATGAGATGCTCGCGGAAGATCGCTTCGTCGGCGGGCATGGAGAGGGCGACCTTTTCCTTGTCGGCGAGGATGGCGAGACGCTCGGGGATTTCGACGACACCCTCGCCGATTTCCTGCTCCATGACATCGAGGAACTTCGAGGGGTGCGCGGTTTCGAGGGTGATGGTGGTGTCTCCGGGATGCTCGTCGCGCCAGGCTTTGGCGGCGAGCCAGCCGACGGCGCCGTGGGGATCGATGTTGTAGTCGTAGAGGCGCTTCACGCCGCGGACGGCGTCGCGGGTTTGCTCGTCGGTGAAGGCGTAGCCTTCGATCATGCCGCGCATCGCGTCCCAGGAGTCGCCGAAGAGCGCCTTCATACGGGCGAAATTCGAGGGCGCACCGACGTCCATGGCGTTGGAAATGGTGGCGGCGCTCGGACGCGGTTGGTAGTCGCCGCTCTTGAGGTAGGCGGGGACGACGTCGTTGATGTTGGTGGCGGCGACGAACTTCTTCACCGGCAGGCCGAGTTGGTGGGCGAGCAGGCCGGCAGTGAGGTTGCCGAAGTTGCCGGAGGGGATGACGAAGACGGGTTCGGCTTCGATCTGACGAGCACTATGGATGTAGTAGAACGACTGGGGAACGAGGCGTGAGAGGTTGATCGAGTTCGCCGAGGTGAGATTGAGGTCTTCGGAAAGCTCGCGATCGAGGAAGGCGGACTTCACGAGGCGCTGGCAGTCGTCGAAGGTGCCGTCGATTTCCAGCGCACTGATATTTCCGCCGAGGGCGGTGAGTTGCTTTTCCTGGAGGCCGGAGACCTTTCCTTTGGGATAAAGGATGATGACGCGGGTGCCGGGGACATTGTGGAAGGCGGAGGCGACGGCGCCGCCGGTGTCGCCGGAGGTGGCGACGAGGACGGTAAGCATGCGGTCTTCGTCTTCTGTTAGATGGGCCATCAGGCGGGCCATGAAGCGTGCGCCGAAGTCCTTGAAGGCGAGCGTGGGGCCGTGGAAGAGTTCGAGGATTTGGTCGTCGGGCGCGAGGGCGACGAGCGGTGCATCGAACTCGAGGGTGCTGTCGACGATTTCCGAGAGGGCTTCTTCGGGGACGTCTTCGCCGAAGAAGGCCTCGGCGACGGCGTAGCCGATTTCCTGAAACGAGAGATCGCGCCAAATCTTCCAGAAGTCCGGACCGAGCGTTGGTAGCGTGTCCGGCATGTAGAGGCCGTTGTCCGGCGGGAGCGAGCGCAGGATGGCTTCCTTCAGTGGGACGCGGTGGGACGAGTCGTTGGTGGAGTGGTAGAGCATCGAAGTTTCAAGTGGGAAGGGCCAAGTTCCAAGTGAAAGGCAGGGGCGTCCGCCCTCCTTACGCCTTCTTCGACTCGACGACGTGGACGCCGCGTGGGTTGATGCGGGAGACGTAGGATTGGTTCTCGAGATTGATTTCGGTGAAGACTTTGGCGACGGCGGCGGCGACTTTGATGGCGGACTCCTCCCCTTCGCAGAGGGCGAAGACGGAGGGGCCGGCGCCGGAGATGGAGAAGCCGAGGGCGCCGGCGGAAAGGGCGGCGCGTTTGGCTTTGTAGAATTCGGGGATGAGTTTCTGGCGTCGAGGCTCGGCGATGACGTCGTGGATCGAGCGCGAGATGAGTCCGTAGTCGGACTGGATCAGGCCGCAAAGCAGGCCGCCGAGGTTGCCGATCTGCTGAGTGGCATTTTGCAGGGGGATTTCCTTCGGGAGAATTTCGCGGGCGACCTTGGTGAGGATCTCGATGTCGGGGTGCACGACGGCGGCCCAAAGGTTTTCAGGGGCGGCGATCTGGGCGAGGTCGAGCTCTTCGTTGTCGCGGATGAAGACGATGCCGCCGAGCAGGCAGGGACCGACGTTGTCGGCGTGCCAGGCACCATCGGCGGAGGCTTCCCCGGCCATGGCGAAGGGGAGGAGCTGTTTCTTCGAGAGGGGTTCGCCGATCAGGCAGTTGATGGCGTAGGCGCCGGCGACGGCGGAGGCGGCGGATGAGCCGAGTCCGGAGCCGAAGGGCATCTTCTTGTGGATCTCCATCTCGATGCCGCGGTCGGTCATGCCGAGGTGCTTGAGCAGGTCGAGGGCGGCGACGCCGGCGGTGTTCTTTTCGGGAGCTTTGGGAAGCTTGCCGTCGTCACCGGTGATGGCGGTGATGTGGAGGCCGGGCTTCGAGCTGTGGCGGACGACGACTTCGTCGCCGGGCGAATCGATGGCGAATCCGAGCACGTCGTAACCGCACGCGACATTGGCGACGGTGGCGGGTGCGAAGACGCGGACTTCCTGAACGGCTTCCTTGAGCATGGGGCGGGCTGTCTAGCAGCGCTTTGCGGGCTTGTCGAGTGGGGGAAGTGGGGGGCGAAGGTCCCCGGGGGTGCTTCGAGCTTTGGGGGTCAGGATTCAGGGGGCAGGGTTCAGAAAGACAAAAGGCAAAAGACAACGCGCCAGCGTCTCCCTGCCTTTCTGACCACTGCCCCCTGAATCCTGTACCCCAAAGCTCGAGCCAGGTTTAGGCGAACATTCCTTGCTCGATGAGGGTTGGCTCTGGATGGAGGCGCGGGAGTGATTTGGCTTGGCGGATGGAATCCGCCGCCACGCTCAAAAGAGTCCGAAGAACCACTTTTTGCGTTTGGTGCGTTGGTACTTTCCGTCGCCAACGGAGAGGACTTCGACTTCGACGGTGGTCAGGCCTTGGTCGTAGAAGCCGATTTTCTTGGCGGCGCGCGGGGAGAGATCGATGATGCGATCGCCGATGAAGGGGCCGCGGTCGTTGACGCGGCATTTGACGGATTTTCCGGTTTCGAGGTTGGTGACCTTGACGAGGCAGGGGAGCGGCAAGGTCTTGTGGGCGGCGATCTTGTGCCAGGGCATGACCTTTTCGCCGATCGCGGTGTTGCCGCGTTTCAG
This sequence comes from Haloferula sp., assembly GCF_049672945.1. Classification (NCBI taxonomy): domain Bacteria; kingdom Pseudomonadati; phylum Verrucomicrobiota; class Verrucomicrobiia; order Verrucomicrobiales; family Verrucomicrobiaceae; genus Haloferula; species Haloferula sp. Next base: position 3,398 of record NZ_JBATWY010000100.1, read on the forward strand.
GCCGAGGAATTTGGATTCGTTGAACCACGAGGCGGTGCCGACTTCCTGATGGTGGAGAGCTTCATCGACACTCATCGGGTGGTAGGTCTGGCCGCGGACCGTGTAGCTGGCGTTCTTGTAGCCTTGGTAGTCGCCTCGAGGGTGGGCGCAGGAGACGAGGGCGAGGGCGAGGAGGGCGGACAGCGGCTTCGTCATGCGGTGAAGCATACCCGGGGGAGCTGCCGGATCAAAGCGGATGGTCCGGTGCCGTGGATCAGCGGCACTCTTCGATGGCGGCCTGACTTTCCGGGGAAAGCTTGGTCAGCGGGAGATCGATGACCTTGCCGTTCTCCAGTTTGAAGGTGACGGTCATGTCGTCGGCGTGGACAAACTCGGCTTTCATCGTGCGGCCGCGGACGTCGGTCCATTCGCGGAGGCCTCCGGTTTCGCACTGGGTCGCGGCAGATGGGGATTCCTCTGAATCCGTCTTGGTGGTTTCGGCTGCGGCGGGTGCGACTTTTTTGGTGGCGATCTCTTCTTCGAGGTTCTTGATCCACTTGCGCTCATCGGCAGAGATTTGCTTGTAGCAGGCGCCTCCGAGAACCGTGTCGCTTTCGGGTGACAGAACGGTGATGATGGGAATGACGTTGCCCTTCTCCTTGTAAGTCACGTAGGTCTTTTGCTTGATGTCTGCGGGGAGTTCGCCGGTTTGGGACTGTTTTTGATCATCTTCCAGCACCAGAATGTAGTCGGAGCGCATCTCCTCGAAGGTCTGTTCGTTGCCGTAAACGCACTTCGGGCAGGAACTGTCGATGGTGGTGACGACAACGGCGATATTTTTGCCTTCCTCGGCCGCTTTTGCCTTGGCTTCGGCATACTGGCTCGCGTTGAAGGTTCCCTTGGGGACCCGTTGGGCGCTGGCGATGCCGGAAACGAGGAGGCTGAGAAACAGGATCCTGAGTGTCATAATTCCCTGTAATGCAGTAAGCGCCGTGAGGTGTCAAGATTGCTGAGGTGACGACTGGTGGGCGAATTATCGTTTGGAGGGTTTGCCGCTGCGCTTCATGGGTTGGAAGCGCAGCGCTCGTTCGGCACTGGCAAGTTCGCCTTTGAGCTTGGTGCGCTTCTGCAGGTAGCGCGTCCGCATGTGGGCGAATTCCTTGGCTCGGCGGAGGCCGTGCTGGGTAATGAGATAGCTTAGGGCGATTCCTGCGACTCCGAGGATGGCAATGAGCCAGATGCGTTCCGAGAGCCCGAAGCCAAAGAGGAACACGCAGAGGATCGTCGCGAAGATGCCGAAGAGAATCGGTCCGGCCTTCCCGGGTTCGACGATGGTGCCATTTTCGGATTTCGAGCTGACTCGAATGCGGAAGTTTTCCCACTCTTGCTCGATGCGTTGGAGTGATTTTTCCAAGCGAAGCACACGCAGCTCGTCTTCGACGGCATCTTGTCGTTTGACGACGTCATCAAGGGTCTTCGAATAGACGGCCGAGGGGTCGTGGACGATCTCGAGTTGGGCCGAGCAGTAGCCGCAGGTGACGAAGCGGATGGATTCGTCGATGGTGAGATTGGCGCCGCAGCTTTGGCAGGCGACCTTGGTGACTTTGATCGACACCTTGCGAGATTGGCGAAAATCGCGGGTGCTGGCAGTTCTAATCTTGGGGAGAGATTGGAGGCGGTGCAGCGATGGGGCGGAACAATTGAGCGGGGTTGACAAGCGGGCGGGACGCCCACGCTCCCCTATTTGGCTTCGCGCTCGCGGATGAGGGCGAGGGTGGTGGAGACCTTTTCCTTCATCTCCTTACCGGGCTTGAATTTGACGACGGCGCGGGCAGGGATCGGCACGTCCTTGCCGGGATCCTTGGGGTTGCGGCCGATTTTGGCTTTGGTTTCCTTGACTTGGAAGGCCCCGAAGTTCCGCATGACGACGGTGTCTCCGTTGGAAAGCGAGTCGGTGATCGAGTCGAGCGTCTTCTGGATCACATCGAAGACCTGTTGCTGGGTGAGGCCCGTTTCATTGCTGATTTTGACGACGAGCTCGCGTTTGGTGACAGTGGCCATTTGTAAAAGGGTGAGGTGGGATGTGAACCGGTGCGGGAGCTTGACACCATAGGCAGGAGCTTTTGTCCCGCGAAAAATTCGATTTTGCTCCTACGTAATCATGCGGATTCCGTGCCATCGGGATCGGAATGACCCAAAATTCTAGCAGAAGTCCGGAAGTGCAGCTTCCCGACCTTGCCTAGAGCTGTGGGTCCATGACGCTCAACGACCTGCTTGCCTGCCGCGATCACGGCCTCCGAGGCTCCCAGCGGAAGAACAACGCCTCCGGACTCCGAGGTTTTGTCGATCCAGTCGATAAAGCGCTCGCGTGCCAGGATGGAGGCGGCGGCGACGGCGATGTCTGCCTCACCTTTTGTGCGTTGTTCGAGTTCAATGGTGACATTTTCCTTCGTCAAAGCCCGTGCGAGCACGTCGGCGCGGGCGAACTGATCGGAGAGGGCGCGCGGGCAGTTGGGGCGCTCCTTGGCGAGGTTGGCGATGACGCGGGCGTGGCCCCAGGCGAGCAGCCGGTTGAGATTGCGAAAGCTGGCGAAGAGTTGGTTGTAGCGTTCCGGGCCGATGGCGACGATCGAAGTGGCGATGCCGGGGACCTTGCGGATCCTGGCGGCGAGCTCGCGGATGCGCTTGGCGCTGGTGATGCGCTTGGAGTCCATGATGCCGAGGTCCATCAGGGCGCGGGCGATGGTGGCATCGGTGTAGGCACCGGCGATCACGAGTGGGCCGAAAAAGTCGCCTTTGCCGCTTTCATCGATGCCGAAGTGGGGTTCGAACATGTCCGGCTGCAGGACTTCCTCGTAGCCGAGGCGTGCTTCGCCGATGACTTCGGGTTCGAGGGTGAATTTGACGAAGTCCTCGGTGTCCTTGCCCTGGATCAGCACTTTCGGGCCCTTCTCGTAGACCGAGACGTTGAGCTTTCCCTTCTTGCCGGCGAAGAGGGTGTAGGGCTTGTCGACGAAGTCGAAGTGGTCGCGCTCGAGGATGCGGCGAAGCTGTTCGGCTTGCTCGGCGGTGATCACGACGGTGTGGGAGGTGACGGGCACGGGGGAAGCTTGAAGAAGAATATCCAAGATCCAACAAGGAATGATCGATTGCCAATCGGGAGGGAGTCGGCAGTTTGCGGGTGTGCTGAAGCCTGCTTTGAAGAAAGATGCGCTCGAGGATCCGGTGGGGTTTCGGCGGGCGCTGCGGGCTTGGTTTGAAAAAGAGGGCAAGGACTATCCGTGGCGGCGGACGCGGGATCCGTATGCGATTCTGGTTTCGGAGGTGATGCTGCAGCAAACGCAGATCGCGGCGGTGCTCGGTCGTGGGTTTTATGCGCGCTTCATGGAACGCTTTCCGGACACCCGCACGCTGGCTTCGGCCGAGGATGATGTGCTTTTGAAAACCTGGGAGGGTCTGGGGTATTATCGGCGGGCCCGTATGCTGAGGGAGGCGGCGCGGGTGGTGGAGGAACAGTGCGGAGGCGAGTTTCCGAAAGATCATCAAGCGGTGCTCGGTTTGCCCGGTGTCGGGCGCTACACGGCGGGGGCGGTGATGTCTTTTGCCTACGACGAAGCCCAGCCGCTGGTGGATGGGAACGTGGCGCGGGTGCTCGCGCGTTTGATGGATTTTTCCGAGGAAATCGATGGGGGGAAGGCGCAGAAGCAGTTGTGGGCGTGGGCGGAAGAGCTGCTCGATCGCGCGTATCCGCGGATTTATAATTCGGCGCTGATGGAGTTGGGGCAGACCTTTTGCCGCACGGGTCAGCCGGATTGTCTGGAGTGTCCGGTGGCGAAATTCTGCCGCACGAGGCATCCGGCCGAGCTCCCGAAGAAGGCCAAACGGGTGAAGGTGACGGAGCTGGATGAGCACGTGGTGTTCGCCGAACGCGACGGGTGCGTGTTGCTCAAAAAGCTCGAGGCGGGGCGTCGCGAAGGGATGTGGCGGCTACCGGAAAGGGCGGCGGCTGAGGTAGCGGATTGGGCGCTGCTGCATCGGCGGAAGTACGGCATTACCCGCTATCGGGTGACGCTGCACGTCCATGCCGACGAGGGCATCGAAGCGGGTGAAGGTGAGGTTTGGCAGCCCCATGCCGATGTCCCGGGGCTGGTAATGCCGCCGGCGGATCGGGCGGCGCTTGCGGCGGTGACAGGCGATGCAGAAGAAATCGCGTGAGCCGTGGTCGATCCTCTGCTTACAGTCAGTCCGAATGAGCCGCTCGCTAGCACCGTTGTTTCTGGGATTGTGGCTTATGCTTCTGCCGGGATGCACGCCCCCACAGCCACCGGCAAATCCGACTCCGCCAAGCCGTGAGGTCTACCGGATGGCAGCGCAGCGGCTGACGGCGATCGTGGTTTCCGGAAAGAGCGATGTGGACCAATGGGTGGGCAGTCGCTTCACGCAGGGCGATGCGCCGGATGATGCGGACGGGGGCTCGGCGATCCCGATCACGGCCGATGGTTACTTTCTAACGGCCGACCATGTGCTGGCGTCTTCGGACGGGCGGAACGTGTTTGTCATTTACGGTCGCACCGGTGGTCTCGGGGCGACCAAGGCGCGGATCGTCTGGCGCTCGGCCAGCAGTGATCTCGCCTTGTTACATGCGCCGATTGCCACACCGGATCACTACCGATGGACGCCGCCGACGGCTTGGGTGCCGAGCTCGACCCCGGTGATGCATGCGGGGATTGCCACCGGATTCAAGAGTCCTTCGGGAAAGTTGATTACCGGGATCCCGCCGGAGACTCCTTTTTCCTCAGCCAGGCGTTTCAAGCACGACATTCCGCTCGAGCCCGGCGACAGTGGGGGACCGGTGGTGGATAGCCGGGGCATGCTGGTTGGGGTGAATTCTGCGGTCGAGTTTCTGGTCCCGCTGGAGACGGCATTTTTCATTGAATCCGAGGCGAACCGTCCGAATGTTGGTAAGCTGATGGCGCGCATCGCACAAGATCGGAAGAAGTTTGCGAGCCGTGGCGTAACTCCCTGACAGATGAAATTTCTCCCGCTGGTTTTGATTCCCCTACTGCTTGCGTCCTGCACGGACGGGAGGCACTGGACCGAGCGCGCCGCGCAGGACCGGATCATGCTGGTGCGCAACGAACCTGAGACGCTTGGGCACAAGCGAATTGTCTATCAGGCAGCCGCACATCCTGATTTCGCGAAGTTCCTCAACAAGAGTGGCGAGCCGGACTTCATCGCCGAGACCTCGAGTGATTCGCGGCAGTACATGATTCTCTACTATCTGGATTCGAAGAATGCCTTCGCCTGTCGTTCGTGGCGTGGAAGTTTGCAGCGAATGGAGTTTGCCGGGCCCTATCCGATGACGAAGAAGGAGACGGAGTTGTTGCAGCAGCTCAAGGCGGGTTCGGTGCATACGGCGGAGTCGGGGATTGCGTCCGGGCGCCTGCTGATGCCTTAGGGAAACGCTGATTAAATCCGCAAGCCGTCGAAGGTTTTTTTTGGGCTGAACAAGTCGCTCGCTTTGCTCGCCGGGGGTGAAAGTGCTCCGGCCCTTTTGCCCTTTGACTACGTTATTCCTTCCTCCTTCGCTCTACGAGCTACGGCGGACAGGCAGTCGTTGGTCCCGACCAACTCCTTCGTCACGCCTTGCCAGAGGACAAAATGACTCGGAGCGCTGCCCCGCGCCTTCAATCAGCGCTTCCTTAGTTCGAGGTGGGATCGTCGCTTCTGAGCTTTTTCCGCAAGGTCGAGCGGTTGATGGAAAGCGCAGCGGCGAGG
>NZ_JBATWY010000101.1:0-4821 GCF_049672945.1 Haloferula sp.
CCCTTGAACCATAAAAAGACAGGTCATAGGTGAGGCTGTCGTTCAAGCCGCTCAGCGTCAGCACACCGGTCGATCCGTCGCTGTTCACGAAGAGAGCGTCGTCCGTTACCGCCGCAAAGGCAAACGACCCATCACCCCCAGGTCCGAGCGACGATACCGGGCTCAGACCCGAGTTGTAGGTGCCGGTTCCGGTGAAGCCACTAGTGACCGTCAGGTTGATGGAAGAGGCGTTTCCATCCACATCGATGAGGCCGGTGTTGTTGTCTGCACTCCCCGTGATGTAGTCCCAAAAGTTTCCATTGGAATCGGCCGATCCGACCGAATGACGACCCGCTACGGTGCCGAAGTCCACGAGGACAGTCACGGCTGAGACAGACGGGGATGCGGAGAAAGCAGCGGCAATCAAAATAATAGCTTTCACAATGGTCGTAGAAGTCTGTGGGGCTCTTAATTCAATCTCAGGAAATGATAGATTTGCGTGAATTTTACTTCAGGTGAGTTCAGGGAATCTGGATGTCGAGCCGCAGAAAGTTGCTCGGCACTCCGCCTCGGCGTGCTTCCCCGATCTCTCAGCCTAACATTTCGTCCACTCAGCGCCGACGTCGGAGCAGAGAGAGCAGGCCCACTCCACCGAGGAGCGCGATGGACGGCTCCGGCACCGCCGCAATGCTCATCGCGTTGATGTAGCCAAAGGTGTTGCTGCCCCCTCCTCCCGTTGCAGAGGTGGCGGTCAGATTGACGACCAGTTGCCCGGAAGTCGGAGACAAGCCCGTCAGACTCACCACGGTATCGTCGTTCCAGTCATCCGTCCCGTTGCTTGCGATGTCCGTCCCGGATGTCTGCAACTCGACGCTGCTAGCTCCCACAGTGTAGGTGGAGAAACGGTCTGACGTGGTCACCCTTGAACCATAAAAAGACAGGTCATAGGTGAGGCTGTCGTTCAAGCCGCTCAGCGTCAGCACACCGGTCGATCCGTCGCTGTTCACGAAGAGAGCGTCGTCCGTTACGGCCGCGAAGGCAAACGACCCATCACCCTCAGGCCCAAGCGACGATACCGGGCTCAGGCCCGAGTTGTAGGTGCCGGTTCCGGTGAAGCCGCTGGTCACCGTCAGATTGATGGTCGAGGCGTTTCCATCGACATCGATGAGGCCGGTGTTGTCGTCCGCGCTCCCCGTGATGTAGTCCCAAAAGTTTCCATTGGAATCGGCCGATCCGACCGAATGACGTCCGGCGACGCTGCCGAAGTCCACAAGGACGGTCACGGCTGAAACTGGCAGGGAAGTGGCAAAAATAGCGGCAATGCAAATAATAGGTTTCATAATATTCCTTGATGTTAGTGGCTCATTCTTTCAATCGTAGACAATATTGGGTTTACGTAAGGTTTCCTTCTTTAGTCGGCATCTCGCATCCTAGTCGAGCTGGTTAAGACGAATGAATAAGCGACTCTCTGCCACATCTGAGATGATCACTTGCAGCTTGGTCGGATCGCTGGGGTCCAGCTGTAGCGTGGCGCCCGTGAGGTCGATGTCGGTGAAGTTCGTGAGGTCGGTGGATGACTCGAAGCCAAGCGTCAGAGTCAGTTCGTCGTTCACCGTGTCCGGATACACCCGGATGTTGCCATCAACCTGCTGAGCGAGGGTCAGCACGAGGTCGCCATTCTCGACCGCCACCGAGGCTGACAGTCCCTGGTCGGCGAAATCGAGGGTGATCGAATTGAAGGTGCCATAGACGCTGTCGCCCCCCGACAGGTCCGTGTCGGTGTCGATCAGAGTGAACTTGCCGGGGCCTCCGATGTAACCGGAGCCATCGACAAGCAGGTCCAGATTTTCCGCACCGAAGACCGAGCCCGAAAGGCTGATCGGCGTGATGCCGAACTCAGCCATGTTGTAGCGGAGCTGGCCGGGGTTGTTACCGCCACCGGCGAACTGGATCTGGGTCGCGCTGATCGAGGTGGTAGCGTCACCATCGACGATCAGGCGCGTCGCGCTGGTTCCAGTGCCCAGCGAGAACTGGATGAAAGAGGACAGCGTGACCGATCCGCCGCTGATGGTCACCTGCGCGGTGCCGGCGGTGTCCGTCGTGTTCGATCCCCCGATGAAGAGCGGACCGCTCGTGAAGGTGCCCGCCAAGTTCAAGAAGAAGTTGGAATCCGCGGCATTGGCGACGTTGGTGCTATTTGTCACCGCCAGACTCCCGCCGTTGGATAAGGTGAGGCTGGAACTCACCACACCGCTGTCTCCGAGCCTGAGGACGCTGGCGACCGCATTGGTGCCGGACTGGATGGTGATGGTGTTGTCGCCGTTGAAAAACGAGGTATCGCCGGCCGTCGGGGCAGATCCTCCGCTCCAGGGCGCGGTGGCCCAGTCTGCCGTGCCGGCATTGACGAGATTCTGGGCGGATGCCTGCGTATGAAGAATGCCGACAAGGGCGGGAATCAGGAGGACCGGGAAATGACGGGTTTGTGTTGACTTGTTCATGGTGGTTCTGGGGTTTCGGGTTTGCCTTTACTTTATTCGAGAGCCGCCGGGTCGCGAAGAAGCTCATGCAGCTTCTCGCCCTGCGCCTTGGAAATGTTTTCTACGTGCCCCCCGATGAAGAGTCCCAAGGCATTCTCGCCCGAGGATCCGTAGGCGTAGTGGAGATTCGACCAGTGGGTATCGTAGGGAAATTTCGCCGAGTCGAGATGATAGAATGTTCCAAACTCGGGCCGACCCTCGAAAGGTTTGCCGGTCATGATGTAGGGTTCCCTCTGGCCGATGACTTCAGACTGGGAAGCTCTACGATCGCCTCCGCCCCACGCGGGAGGCATGAAGAAGCGATTGATGCTGTAGCTTCCCCGGCCTTCCGGATGCTGGTCCTGTCCGTGCTCGGAAACCATCAACGGACACCACATTACCCGCTCGTAGCCCGAGTTTTGCATCGCCTCCATCACCTCGGGTGGCGACCCCTCGAAGTCGCCGTGGGCATTCTCCCAGATCTTCCTCCTCCATGTGGGCGATGAGGGCTCTTCTTGATACACAGAGATGGGAAATCGACTGTGATGATCACCTACGTAGCCCATCATCAGGGTGTGAATCTGACGCAGGTTGTTGATTGATCCCGCAGTTTTCGCAGCACGCTTGCCGCGGTTCACCAGGACAAAGGTCAGGCTGACAAATACCGCCACAATGACGATGACCACCATCAACTCAACCATCGTGAAGCCGGAGCGACCGGCCTGTCGTGAGTAGGACTGTCTCATGGTTCGATTCATTTCTCAGGAGTTCCGGCCGTTGGGTTTGGATGCGCTGGCTCGAAGCGAACGGCGGCCCCACCGCCTGCTGACAATCGCAGCGGCAGACGGTCGGCCGCCGTGACCGTTCGACGCTCAATCCCGACGACCGTTGGGTTCGTCTCCCAATCGGCGCCTTCCGCATCGTGATAGATCGTTGCTTGATAGTCCCGGCCCGGCTCAAGGAACCCCAGCGGGGCCTCGAGGAATCTGCCGGACTCATCGGTGATGGCCCCAAGATACCAGTTGTCGCTGTTGCGATCCTTGCGCGCGGTCACGACATAGTCGCCGATCTCCGCATCGATCACCCGGCTGAACTCCCAGTCGACCGGCACGTCCTTGATGAACTGGAACGCATCCGGCCGCGCCGCGTAGTTTTCCGGCAGGTCGGCGGCCATGTGGAGCGGGCTGTAGATGATCACATAAAGCGCCAGCTGCTTGGCCAAGGTGGTGCTTACGCGGTTGGGTTCAAGACCGAGTCCTTCGTAGGTGAGGTCGAAGATGCCGGGCGTGAAGTCCATCGGTCCCGAAAGCAGCCGCGTGAACGGCAGAATGGTGGTGTGGTCGGGCTTGTTCCTGCGCTCGCCACCCCAGGCGTTGAATTCCTGCCCCTTGGCTCCCTCGCGGGTCATAAGATTTGGCCAGGTGCGCCGTAGCCCGGTGTCCTTGATCGGTTCATGGGCATTCACCATGACCTTACGTTTCGCGGCCAGTTCGGCCACCCGCTGGTGGTGGCGGACCATGTACTGACCATGGTGCCACTCTTCGTGGGTGTTCCCCTCCGCATCGGTCCAGCGGATCGTCTGCCCCGGGGAAACGTAGCCGGTCTTGACCGCGCGAATGTCGCACTCCTCAAGCAAACGGAAGGCGTCGTCCATCTGCGACTCGTAGTTCTCCACGCCCCCGGCCGTCTCGTGGTGGCCGATCAGGCGGGTGCCCTTTTCACGGGCGTAGGCGGCGAGCCCCTTCAGGTCGTAGTCCGGATAGGGGGTGGTGAAGTCGAAGTTGCGGTTGGTGATCCAGTCGCCGTCCCAGCCGGTGTTCCAGCCTTCCACCAGCACGCCCTTGAAACCGTGCACCGCCGCGAAGTCGATGTACTTCCTCGCGTTTTCGTTCGTGGCGCCATGCTCGCCATCCCTGCCCCAGGTCTTGAGCTTGAGGTGCATCTCCCACCAGATCCCGACATACTTGCCCGGCTCGACCCACGAGAAGTCCAACCCCTCGGCCGGTGGCTCGTTTAGGTTGAGGATCAGATGGCTGTCGGCGAGTCCGGCCGCCGTGTCCGCCACCTGCAGCGTCCGCCATGGTGACTTCAGCGAACCGCTGCCCCGGACCAGAACGCCATCCGACCACGGCACCAAGGCGGCCTTCAGGACGTTGCCTTCTTTCCGCTCAAGCGTCATCGAGGCAAAGTCCACCAGCGCCGCTTCATGCAGACTAAGGTGGAGGCCATCCTTCGTCTTCATCGTCATCGGCGTGTGACAGTGCTTATGTGGCAACTCGCTCAGCGGAGCATCGACGAACTCATACTCATAGCGATCGTCCTGATA
>NZ_JBATWY010000102.1:0-6446 GCF_049672945.1 Haloferula sp.
AATCGAAGGCGGCCCAATTTCAATGCGGCGGCGATCCTTTCCCCTCAAGGATCGCCGCCGTTTCTTGTACCCATCGCTCCCCTATTTGCCCTCGCTCCGCGAAGCTGTTATCAAAGTGAGGTGAACCTGCCCACCCGCCTCGCCCTCACCCTCGCGAGTGCCATTCTGGCCATCGTCTCGTTTCCTCCCCTTCACTGGTGGTGGCTCGCGCTCATGGCCTGGCTTCCCTTTTTCCTCGCTCTGCGCGGTGCCGGCCCGAAAACCGCCCTCCTCATTGGGCTCCTTCACGGCATGCTGCTCTTCAGCGGGACGCTCATCTGGCTGGTCGAAATCTTCGGCCCCATGGCCTTCCTGCTGCACTTCATTCTGGCGATGTTCAGCGTGTTCTTCGCGATGATCTTCAATACCCTGGATCGTCCCTCGAACTCAGCTTGGCTCACCGGGATGCTGGCCGGCATTCTTTGGGCAGGCATCGAGTATTTCCGCAGTGAATGGTTCACGCTGCGCTTTCCCTGGATCACTCCCGGCACCGCCCTGCCGCCGAACTTGCTCACCCCGCTCATCGGAGTCTACGGCATCTCCCTGCTCGTGATTCTGGCGACAGCTTGGCTCGTTTCACGAAACAACAAGTGCCGCATCACCGGAGTCGTAGCGCTCATCATGATCGCACTCGCCATCGCATTCAATTCCAGCGGGGACAAATATCAAGACACCTCGCTACAAGTCTCCGCCATTCAGGGTGAGACACTCAGCTTCGACGAATACATGGATCTCAGCGCATCCATTTCAAAACCGACCAAAGCCATCATTTGGCCAGAGTACGCGCTGAGCTTCGACCTGCGCGAGCATCCCGACAAGCTCGCCCGCATCCGCGAGTTGATGCAGGAAAAGGAGGCGGAGGTTCTCATCGTCGGCAGCATGACGATACATGCCGACAACACCTGGTCGAATACCGCGATCATCGTCGGGCAAGACAGGATTCTTGGAACGCACAATAAAAACCGCCCCGTGCATTTCTTCGACGATGGCGAGCCCGGAAAAGAAGCGCCAGCGTGGCCGACGCCCATCGGCAAAATTGCCACCCCGATTTGCTTCGACAACGACTATGCCGCGGTCCCCAGACGGGCGGTCGCAAACGGCGCCGAAATGCTGCTCATCCCAAGCATGGATGCCGAGCACTGGACCACGCGACAGCATCTTCAACACGCCGAACTCTTCCGGCACCGGGCCGCCGAGAACAGAAGATGGATGGTTGTCGCTGCCAGCTCGGGACTCACTCAAATCATCGATCCCAGCGGGAACCGTCGGGCCTCCCTCCCTCTTTTTGAACCGGGCGTCCTGCATGGCGAGATCAGGCCGCTATCGACCCTGACCTTTTACACCCGCTTCGGCTGGCTGCTAGGACCAGCCTGCGCGCTCCTCGCAGGACTGATGGCCCTCGCGGCGGTCGTGATCCAGCGCCGGGATGCCAAGCGCCCTACGATTCCGAACTGAAACTCACTTCCGCGAATCCAACTCAATTCCGATCATATTCTCGGATCGCATTGCCAGTCGGGCGTCTGACCGCTGATATGTCACCGCTATGAGTAATACCCGCCACAAGAAACTCGCCACCTGGGTCGAGGAAATGACCGCCCTCTGCCAACCTGATGCAGTCGAATGGGCCGATGGTTCCCAGGAAGAGTGGGACCGCCTCACTCAACTCCTCTGCGACAAGGGGATCTTCACCCGTCTTAATCCCGAAAAGCGTCCAAACTCATTCCTCGCCCGTTCAGCGCCGTCCGACGTCGCCCGCGTGGAAGACCGGACCTACATTTGCTCACGCCGCAAGGGTGCCGCCGGTGCTAACAATAACTGGATGGACCCTCACGAAATGAAGGCACTGCTAACGCCGAAGTTCGAAGGCTGCATGAAGGGACGTACCATGTACGTGATCCCCTTCTGCATGGGTCCTCCGGATTCGCCCCTCGCCAAGATCGGCGTCGAAATCACCGACAGCGCCTACGTGGTCGTCAACATGCGGATCATGGCCCACGTCGGCAAAAAAGTCCTCGATCGCCTCGAAGGCGAAGCCGCCGGTGAGGTCAATACCGGCCGCGACGGTCACGGAAACTTCATCCCCTGCCTTCACTCGGTCGGAGCACCACTCGAACCCGGCCAGGAAGACTCCGCCTGGCCATGCAACGAAGACAAATACATCTCCCACTTCCCGGATACCCGCGAGATCTGGTCCTACGGTTCCGGCTACGGCGGCAACGCCCTGCTCGGCAAGAAGTGCCTCGCCCTGCGGATCGCCAGCAACATCGCCCGCGAACACGACTGGATGGCCGAACACATGCTGATCCTCGGCCTGACCTCTCCATCAGGGGAAAAAACCTACGTCTCCGCCGCTTTCCCAAGTGCCTGCGGAAAGACCAACCTCGCCATGATCATCCCTCCCGAGAAGTATGCGAAGGCTGGCTGGAAAACCACCATCGTCGGTGACGACATCGCCTGGATGTGGCCGCACGAAGACGGCACCCTTCACGCCATCAACCCGGAAACCGGATACTTCGGCGTCGCCCCGGGCACCTCCTACGCCACCAACCCGATCGCCATGGACTCGATGCTCGAGAACGCGATCTTCACCAACGTCGGACTCACCGATGACGGCGACGTGTGGTGGGAAGGCATGACCAAGGAACCACCCGCTCACCTGATCGACTGGAAAGGCAACGACTGGACGCCCGAAGACGGCAAGAACGGCGTCCTCGCCGCTCACCCGAATGCCCGCTTCACCGCTCCCGCCGAACAGTGCCCGACAATCGACCCCGAGTGGCAGAACCCTGAAGGCGTTCCGATCTCCGGAATCATCTTCGGTGGCCGCCGCCCAACGACCATGCCGCTCGTCTATCAGGCTTTCAACTGGTCACACGGCGTCTACGTCGGTGCCACCATGGGCTCCGAAGTCACCGCAGCCGCCATCGGCCTGAAAGCCGGCGTCCGCCGCGACCCGATGGCCATGCTGCCGTTCTGCGGATACAACATGGCCGAGTACTTCCACCACTGGCTCGACATGCGCGGCCAGGTGAAAAACCTGCCTCGCTTCTTCCACGTCAACTGGTTCCGCCTCAGCGAAGACGGCAAGTTCCTGTGGCCGGGATTCGGCGAAAACATGCGCGTCCTCGAGTGGATTGTTGACCGTTGCAAAGGCAAGGTCGCAGGACACGAGACCCCGATCGGATGGACTCCACATTGGGAAGACTTCGACGCCGAAGGGCTCGAAGGTTTCGACGAAGCAAAATTCGACGCCTGCATGGCCTACAATCCCGAAGAGTGGAAGGAAGAGATCCTCAGCCAAGGCGAACTGTTCCTCAAACTTTATGACCTGATGCCGAAGGAACTCGTCTTCCAACGCGAGTTGCTCGCTGCCCGCCTGATGTGATTTCCTGGCTATAGTTGTGGTTACTCAAGAAGGGGGATGCCAATGCATCCTCCTTCTTTTTTATGCCCCACGACTTCTCCCTCCTTGTCGTGACTCAAGCGATGAAACATCGTGCCCTTTTCTCCCGTCCGAAATCATGCCCGCGCCCTACGACCGTATTGCCTCTCAATGGGATTCCATCCGCAAGGACTTCCGTCCGGGCGAAAAGGCCTACCTTGAGCTCTTGCTGAATTCCCTTGAGCCCAATTCCCTGATCCTCGACCTCGGCTGTGGCACCGGCGTCCCCAATGCCGTCCTCCTCAACGAAGCAGGGCACCGCATCCATGGCATCGACGCCTCCACTGAGCTCCTCAAAATCGCGCGCCGTCATCTCCCCGAAGCACACTTTGAGTCCCGTCGAATCGAGGAGGAATCCCCGCTCCCTGGACCTTTCGACGGAGTCATCTGCTGGGACGCAATTTTCCACATTGATCGCAAATACCACGAATCCATCTTCCGCCGTGTCGCCGCCGCCCTCAGCCCTGGCTCGCTCTTCCTACTCACCTCCGGTGGATCCGCCAACGAAGCCTTCACCGATACCATGTTCGGCGAAGTCTTTTCGTACGACGCCCATCCTCCCGAGGAAACGCTGCGCCTCATCACCTCACTCGGCTTCGAGATCATCAAAAATTCCCTCCTGGAAAAACCAAGCGGCGGACGGAACAAGGGCCGTCTCGCCATGGCAGCCCGCAAGCTTTGATCGACCCTCGCGAATTCCGTTGACCCGATTTCCATCGTCCCTATAGCCCTTCGCGTCTCTTGCTCGCCTGACTCTCACTCCCGAAATTCCTGTGAAGATCGCCGTTCTCTCTAGAAACCCGAAACTCTACTCCACCCAACGCCTCGTCGAAGCCGGCGCCGAGTTGGGGCACCAGGTCGAGGTCGTGGACTACCTCAAGTGCCACATGAATATCGCTTCCATGCGGCCCAGCATTTTCAAGGGTGATCAGGAGCTCAAGGACTTCGATGCCGTGATCCCACGTATCGGTGCTTCACACACCTTCTTCGGCACCGCCGTTGTCCGGCAGTTCGAAATGATGGGAACCTACTCGGTTAACGAGTCCGTCGCCATTTCACGTTCACGCGACAAACTCCGCTCGCTCCAACTTCTCGCTCGCAAGGGTATCGGCCTTCCCGTCACCGCCTTTGCCCACGATACCAAAGCCACCGGTCACCTGATCAAACTCTGCGGCGGTGCCCCGATCGTGATCAAGTTGCTCGAAGGCACCCAGGGAGTCGGCGTTGTCCTCGCCGAAACCAAGTCCGCCGCCGAGTCCGTCATCGAAGCCTTCCGCGGCCTCAACGCCAACATCCTCGCCCAGGAATTCATCAAGGAAGCCGGCGGTGCCGACATCCGCTGCTTCGTCGTCGGAGACAAAGTGGTCGCCGCCATGAAACGCCAAGGCAAGGAAGGCGAATTCCGTTCGAACCTGCACCGTGGCGGATCGGCCACACTAATCAAACTCACTCCCGAAGAACGCTCCACCGCCACCCGCGCCGCACGTGTCATGGGACTCAACGTCGCCGGTGTCGACCTGCTTCGCTCGAATCACGGACCGGTCATCATGGAAGTCAATTCCTCACCGGGACTGGAAGGCATTGAAAACGCCACTGGCAAAAACATCGCCGGCACGATCATCAATTTCATCGCCAAGCACGCGGCATCATCGACGACGAAGACCCGCGGCAAAGGCTAGCTTTACCGCCATGCCAAGAAAGGATAAGAACCCGCCCTTCATCCTCGGAGAACACCGGGTCGAGGCCGGGCAACGCGCCGAGATTTCCCTGTCCGTCGGCAGTTTCCTGACCCACGAGGACCTGGTTCTCAAAACCATCGTCGTCCACGGAAAAACACCCGGCCCCTGCCTGCTTCTCACCGCCTGCATCCACGGCGACGAATACAACGGTGCCGAAGTCGTGCGTCGCATCCTCCGCACCCCGGCCATCAAGCAGCTCAAAGGCACCTTGATCGCCATCCCGATCGTCAACCGGCCCGGCTTCGTCACCCGCACCCGCTACATGCCCGACCGGCGCGACCTCAACCGTCTCTTCCCCGGATCCGCCACCGGCCCCCTCGGCTCGCGCCTCGCGCGGGTCCTCAGCCAGGAAATCCTCCCACTTTGCGACGTCGCCATCGACCTCCACACCGGTGCCGTCAATCGACCCAACCTTCCGCAAATTCGGATCACCGTCGATGATGCCGAAGCACTCAAGCTGGCGAAGTCCTTCGCCCCACCCGTCATTCTTTCCGCCCCGAAGCGCGACGGCTCTTATCGCGGAACCTGCCGCGATCTCGGCAAACCCATCCTCCTTTTCGAAAGTGGCGAAGCCCTGCGGCTCGACACCCCGTCCATCCGCTTCGGTGTTCAAGGCGTGCTTTCAGTCATGCGCCAGATGGAAATGCTCTCCTCCAAGACCAAGTCCAGCCGCGCAAAATCCACGCCCATCATCTCGACGAAAAGCTACTGGGAACGAGCTCCCCGCGGTGGCATCTTCACCCCACTCGCTCCCCTCGGCCAGGTCGTCAACGAAGGCGGCGTGCTCGGCTTCATCGCCGACCCTTACGGCTCTGCCGAAACGGAAGTCATCTGCAGCCGCTCGGGTATCGTCATCGGCCGCACCAACGACGCCACCGCCGACGAAGGAGACGGCCTTTTCCACATCGCGCTCACCAGTCAACTCGACTCCGCCGAAGACCGCATCGCTCAAACCAGCGAAGCCCTCCCTTCACTGAATGCCGACACCGACGACCACCCGGTACCTTACGACTCGATTCAGGATACGGTGGTGTAGGACCCCAAACGCCCGGACCGCTGACTTTAGTCGGCGAATCAAAACCATGTCCAACAAAGGTACCTAGAGCCTGTCCCACAGCGCCGATCCTAGGCGCTGTATGGCTTGAAGGTTGTTAGGAAAAAGGCATGAGAGGCGAATATGCCTCCCATGCCCGAAATTCGGGGTCTATAAATTGGTTTACCACAAC
>NZ_JBATWY010000103.1:0-52277 GCF_049672945.1 Haloferula sp.
CCACCCCGCCTCGCGGCGACGCAGTTACTTCCAGTTCTCAGCCCGGATGCGCCCGAGGCTGGCCGGAGTCTCCCACTCCGAAGGGTGTTGGCGCTTCGCGGCGCACGAGGTGGCACGCCCCCGTGCCACAAACGCAGCGGCCGTCCACAGCATTCTACCCCCTTTCCCGAAAACGCTCCTCACGATGCGCGACGAGGGCGTCGCGCCTCCCACTAAAACGGCTCGTCCACCCCTTCGTGATCCCACGACGGCCCCACCTGCCATTCCTCGACCAGGTCCTTCGGGAAGTCATCCAAAAATCGCGATGGCCTCTGAATCACATCCCCCGTGTAGCTCTTCGGATTGATCAAGGGATAGCTCATATACAGCTCATCCTTCGCCCGGGTGATCGCGACATAAAACAAACGCCGCTCCTCTTCCATCATGGCATCGTCCTCCGCCTCGATGATCCGTCCATTGGGAAACTGCCCATCGGCCAACCAGATCACAAACACCACCTTCCACTCCAAACCTTTCGCCTGGTGGATCGAGGACAGTGTGACCTTTTCATCATCGCGCTCCGACTTATCTCCCTTCGGTTCTCCATCGGCAGAACTCAGCAAGGAAAGCTGCGCCAGAAAATCCAGCACGTCGTCGAAGTTCATCCCATAACTCATCAACTGCTCGATGTCGTTGCGACGGTTCTCCGCGTTATCATAACTCGCGCAGAGGTAATCGTCATACATTCCCTCCAACACGCTGTAAACCATGTCCGACGGCTTGGCGTACTCACCATTCGGCGTCAGTTCGTCGAAGATATACCCCAACTGCTTCCAATGGAGCTCCGCCTTCTTCGGCGGCTTGAAAGTCGCAAGCACCTCCGACCACGGTGGCGCCTCTTCCTTTACCGCCCAGCCGGTCTTCAGCCAGGCCGCCCACATCTTGTCCGCACCCTTCGCCCCGATTCCCGGAAGCAGCAGCACGATCCGCTTGAAACTCGTTTCATCGCGACGATTCGTCGCAAACCTCAGGAATGCCGCAACGTCCTTGATGTGCGCCTGCTCGAAAAACCGCAGACCACTCGTGATCGCGAAAGGAATCCCACGCGATGTCATCTCCATCTGCACTTCCAGCGACTGGAAATGCGCCCGGTAAAGCACCGCCATCTCCTCCAGCGGAATCCCCTCATCCCTGAGCTCCAAGATCCGCTGTGAAATGAACTGCGACTGAAGCGACGGATCCCCGATGGGCACCAAGGCCGGCTTCACCCCGAGCGCCTCACGCGATGATCTCAGGTTCTTATCAAAGCGCTCCAGGTTGGCTTTGATCGCGGCATTCGAAAGCTCAAGAATCTCCGGCACGCTGCGGTAGTTCGTCTCGATCTTGAAGACCTTGCAGCCCGCGTGCCGCTGCGGAAATGACAGGATGTTCCCCATGTCCGCCCCACGCCACGAGTAGATGGACTGGGCATCATCCCCCACCGCCATCACACTCGACCCACCGGCCGTCAGCAGATCGATCAACTCCGTTTGTACTGAATTCGTATCCTGATACTCGTCGACGAGAATGTGCCGGAAGCGCTTCTGATAGAGTTTCAGCAGATCCTCGTTCTCCTTCAGCAAGCGAAGCGTCAGCACCAGCAGATCATCGAAGTCCATTGAGTTCGTATCCAGCTTCCGCTTCACGTATCCCTTCTGAACTTTGGCGATCTCCTCCTGCCAGTCATCGAAGTAGGGATAGCGGTGTTCGATTACCTCCTCGAGCGTCTCGCCGGTGTTCTCGACCAGACTGAACATCGTTGCCAGCACGTCCGCCTTGGGAAAGCGACGCGACTTCGTATCAATTTCAATGCCACCGACCACCGAACTCAGCAGTGACTTCTGATCATCGCGATCGAGAATCGAAAACGCCTTGGTAAACCCCAGATCCTCCGCATGACGGCGGAGAATCCGATTTCCAATCGAGTGGAAGGTCCCACTCCAGAGGGCCGAAACATCGTGCGGCACCAGCGCCCTCACGCGCTCGGTCATTTCCCGAGCGGCCTTGTTGGTGAAGGTCAGCAGTAGAATGTGCCGCGCGTCCACCCCCTGATCGAGCAGCCACGCCACCCGATAGGTCAGCGTCCGCGTTTTGCCCGATCCCGCGCCGGCAATCACCAGCGTCGGACCCGGCGGCGAGGTCACCGCGCCATACTGCTCGTCATTGAGCTCTGCCCGGTAATCGATCCCTGATGAGGGAGCGCTTTCCTTCCGATGCAGCGTGTATTCGCGGGCCATGGGTCTACGATGGAGCAAGCCCGGAACCAATCAAGCCCCGGGCTCCTCGGCGGCATCCGCTTCCGCGATAGAAGCCCCCTCGTCGACCCGCTTCGAGAAGATCAGGAACCTCTTCAGTTCCTTCCGGACCCGGGGCAGGAGGAAATACAGTCCAATCAGGTTGGGTGCCACCATCGCGAAATAGAGCGCGTCAGAAAGCATCAGAACGTTCTTCAAGGAAGCCGCTGCTCCCAGCACCACACAGACACAGAAGACCAGCTTGTAGGCCATGATCACCCCGTTGTTGCCCCCAAACAGGTAGTACATCGCCTGCTCCCCATAGTACGACCACGAAATCATCGTCGAGAAGGCAAACAGGAAAACCGCCACCGTCAGCACATACGGGAACCAGGGAATCACCGAACCGAAGGAGCGGGATGTCAGCCAGATCCCTCCCGACCAACCGGTGCGCTCCGTAATGGCTTCCGCCGCCACGAAACCCGATGCCACGCCGTCCTTGAGTTCCACCTCCACCCATTCCTCACCCGCTTCCACCACGTGGACCAGATCCTGATCGGTCAATTCCCGGACGGCTGCGGCGGCCACGTTCGGCGCTTCACGAAGCACCGACTCCTGATTCACATTGGCATCCACGGTCCAGACTCCCGTGGTCACGATCACCAGTGAGGTCATCAGGCAGATCACCACCGTGTCGATGAACGGTTCCAGCAGAGCTACGACCCCCTCACTCGCAGGCCGACGCGTCTTCACCGGGGCATGGGCAATCGCCGCGGATCCCAGTCCGGCTTCATTGGAAAACACGCCGCGTTTGATCCCTTGAATCAGTCCACCGACGAGACCGCCGACCCCCGCTTCCAATGAAAACGCCTCTTTGACGATCGTCCCAAGCGCGGCAGGAATGTCAGAAAGGTAGCCACCCAGTACGATCATGCAGGCGAGCACGTAGATGATGGTCATGAAGGGCACCAGGATCGCCGTGACGCGGGCGATCCATACAATACCACCGATGATCACCGCACCGACCATCGCCGCCACGATCAGTCCGAAAATCCAGCTTTGGCCATCTTGGAAGATTCCGAAGGTCTCCGAAACCTGTTCGGCCGACTGGTTCATTTGAAACATGTTGCCCGCACCGAGCGCCCCACCAACACAGGCGACTGCGAAAATGATCGCCAGCACTTTGCCGAGTACGGGAAACCCGTGCTCCTTCAGGCCCTTTTCCAAATAGCGCATCGCCCCGCCATGGACGCGGCCGTCTTCATCAATGTCGCGGTAGGCAACCCCCAAGGTGCACTCGGTGAACTTGGACGTCATCCCCAACAGGCCCATGATCACCATCCAGAACACCGCCCCGGGTCCGCCGATGCCGATGGCCACCGCCACCCCGGCGATGTTACCCAATCCGACGGTGGCAGAGAGCGCCGTGGACAGCGCCTGGAAGTGCGTGATCTGACCAGGATCACTATCGGTCGAGTATTTTCCCCTCACCGTTCGCAGCGCCAAACCGAAGGCTCGAAAATTGATGAACTTGAAAAAGAGCGTCAGAAAAATCCCCGTGCCGGCCAGCAGCAGCAGCACGATCGGCACCTGTTGGCCGAAAATTGGAATCGAATAAAACACGACCATGTCCGCAAAGGTCGCCAAGGGCCCGAGGACCCCATCGATCCTTTCGTCCATCGAAAGTTCTTCCACAGGGGCTTCATCCGCCCCGAGAAGCGGCGCGGTCAGAAACGAAAGGACAAGGAGTGAGGGCAGCAGAAATCCGAGGCGGGAAAGCAAACGTCCGATCATGTTCCGGAGAAAGTGGCAATTTGCGTGCCAAGCGGCAAGCGCGGAGGTGGGAGGCGGCACGCCCCCGTGCTGCAAGGGTAGAGTGTCTCTCACCTCAAGATTCGCAATCAATAGGCAAAGACAGCCCCACCCTTCACGCGACGAGGGCGTCGCGCCTCCCAGGTCTCAGCCTTCTGGCGACGAGGGCGTTGAACCTCCCTTGAACACGACTTTCCCCCCTTCCACATCCGCTTCGATCACATCGCCATCGACGAACCTGCCGTCGAGGATCTCCAGCGAAAGCTCATCGAGCAGATGCCGTTGGATCGCCCGCTTGAGTGGCCGGGCACCGTAAACCGGATCGTATCCCTGATTCCCGATGTATTCCTTCGCTTCCGGACTCAGCGCCAGTCCCAGCCCCTGTTTGGCGAGGCGCTTGCGGACCATTTCGAGCTGCAAGTCAACAATCGTCGTCAGCTCCTCCCGGTTGAGCCGATCAAAGATCACGGTCTCATCGATCCGGTTGAGGAACTCCGGCCTGAAGTGCGCCCGCAGCGCCTCCATCACCTTCGCTTCACGCTGCTCGACGTTCTCCTCACCCAGAATGAACTGGGATCCGATATTCGAGGTCATGATCAGCACGGTGTTGCGGAAGTCCACAGTGCGACCCTGACCGTCGGTGATCCGGCCGTCATCGAGCACCTGCAGCAGCACGTTGAACACATCGGGATGCGCCTTCTCGATCTCGTCGAAAAGCACCACCGAGTACGGCTTGCGTCGTACATGCTCGGAAAGCTGTCCCCCTTCATCGTATCCGACATAACCCGGAGGGGCGCCGATCAAACGCGCGACGCTGTGCTTCTCCATGTATTCCGACATGTCGATCCGGACCATCGCATGCTCATCGTCGAACAGGAACTCCGCCAAGGCCTTCGACAGCTCGGTCTTGCCGACGCCGGTCGGTCCGAGGAAGAGAAACGACCCGATCGGGCGATTCTCGTCCTGGAGTCCGGCCCGAGCGCGGCGAACCGCATTCGAAACCGCGGAAATCGCAGTCCGCTGACCAATCACCCGGTGGCCGAGACGCTCCTCCATCTTGACCAGCTTGTCTTTCTCGCCCTCCTGCAAGCGTGACACCGGAATCCCGGTCCACGACGCCACCACACGGGCGATGTCCTCCTCCGTGACTTCCTCCTTCAGGATCGCGCCGCTCTTCTGCAGACTTTCGAGCTGCTTCTGGGCATCCTCCAAGGCCTGCTCGGCTTCTGGAATCGCCCCATAGGTAATCTCGGAGGCACGCGTCAGATCACCCAAACGCTTCGCCTGCTCGGACTCGGTCTTGAGGGCATCGATCTTCGACTGCTGCTCGCGCACCCGGTCGATCACCTCCTTCTCGTTGCGCCACTGCGCCATCAGCCCGGCAGACCTTTCCTTCAAGTTCGCCTGTTCCTCCCTGACCTTCTCCAGCCGCACTTTGGAAGCCTTGTCGGATTCCTTCTCAAGCGCCTTCTTCTCCATCTCAAGCTGCATCGCCTCACGCTCCAACTGATCAATCTCCGTCGGCATCGAATCGAGTTCGATCTTCAACCTCGAAGCCGCCTCATCCATCAAGTCCACCGCCTTGTCCGGCAGGAACCGATCCGAGATGTAGCGATCCGAAAGCACCGCCGCCGCCACCAGCGCCCCATCCTGAATGCGCACTCCATGGTGCACTTCGTAGCGCTCCTTCAGTCCGCGGAGAATCGCGATGCTGTCTTCCACCGAAGGCTCACCCACCTTGACCGGCTGGAAACGGCGCTCCAGAGCCGCATCCTTCTCGATGTACTTGCGATACTCATCGAGAGTCGTCGCCCCAATCGTCCGGAGTTCACCCCGGGCAAGCTGAGGTTTGAGCATGTTGGAGGCGTCCACCGCCCCCTCACTGGCCCCCGCCCCGACGATCGTGTGAAGCTCATCGATAAAGAGCACGATCTCGCCCTCCGACTCGCTGACCTCCTTGAGGAAAGCCTTCAAACGGTCTTCGAACTCGCCGCGATACTTCGCCCCAGCAAGCATGCTGCCGATATCCATCGAAATGATCCGCTTGTTCTTCATCGAGTCCGGCACGTCGCCCGAAACGATCCGCCGCGCCAAACCCTCGACGATGGCGGTTTTCCCCACTCCCGGCTCCCCGATCAGCACCGGGTTGTTCTTGGTCCGGCGCGAAAGCACCTGCAACACGCGGCGGATCTCGTGATCACGCCCGATGACCGGGTCGATCTTTCCCTCGCGTGCCCGCGCGGTGAGATCGGTGCCGTATTTCTCGAGCGTTTGATATTTTCCCTCCGGATCCTCGTCGACCACCTTCTGCGAACCGCGGATCCCTTCGAGAGCCTCGCGCGCGTTCTTCTCTGTTAGACCGGCCGCTTCAAGATCCTTGCCTGCCGCCGAGCCGCTCTTGAGGGCACCGAGGATGAAATGCTCGACCGACAGGAATTCGTCGCCCATCGACTCGCGGATCTCATCCGCCGCATCGAGCGTCGAACGCAGCTCATAGCTCAACTGGGGTTGGGATGTCGCTCCCTGCTGGCTGGGTTCCTTCGCCAGTCCACTGGCGACCGAGGCCTTTAGTCTGGTCAAGTCCACACCCGCTCTCTCGAGGATGGGCACGGTGATTCCTCCCTCTTGCTGAAGCAGGGCCAGAAGCACGTGATAGCTCTTCAGTTCGGGTTGGGCGGACTTTGAAGCCAGCCGTTGCGCCGTCTGAAGGGCTTCCTGCAGCTTGGTCGTGATTTTATCGAGTCCCATGATCGTTCTTTTGTATATTTAATGGATTTTGAGCCGGGTTCCAGCCCCGGACTCCGATTTACTGACCATTGGATGCCATAGCAGAAACTTTATTCAAATTTTTGCGCAATTTTCTGCCTATGTCTTTCACCCTGTCCTTTCGATTATCCCAGCGCGTCCAGCAACTGCTCAAGATGCTTCTTGGGCGCGACTTTCTCCAAGACGGCCTCGATCCTGCCATCCGCACCAATCAGGAAAGTGCTTCGCTCGGTGCCCATGTAGGTTTTCCCGTACATCGACTTCTCGACCCACACGCCGAAGCGATTGACGATCTCCTTATCCGGATCCGAAATCAGCGGATAAGGAAGGCTCTGCTTTTCAATGAACTTCCGGTGGCTTTTCAGATCATCGATACTCACCCCGAAAACCTTCACCTCCCCGGGTAGTTTTCCCCACCCGTCCCGCAGCGCACAAGCCTGGGTCGTGCAACCGGGAGTCTGATCCTTCGGATAGAAGACCAGCACAACCCGTGAGCCACGCAGGTCGGACAAGGAGATACTACTAGATTCTCCGTACTCTCCGCCCGCGACTTCGGCGGTGAAGTCCGGGGCCATGTCGCCGACCTTTGGTTTCATCGCCCCGAGAGTGGCCATGAACCGAACGAAGGCAAGCCTCCGAAACCCTCAACGTCCCTTGCGCTGCTCCTGCTGTTCGCGCACGCGCTCGCGCATCTTCTCCTGAGCCTCGCGGATCCGCTGCAGATTCTGTTCCTGCTGGCGGGCGCGTTGCTCCGCCGCTTCGCGAGCCCGCTCTTGATCCTGCCTCGCCTTTTCCTGAGCAGCCTGCCGGGCTTCTTCCTGGCGTCTGGCCAATTCTTCCTGCTGCCGCGCCCGCTGCTCGGCGGCCCGCTGGGCGGCGGCCTGCTTTTCACGCGCGGCTTGTTCGGCCGCCTGCCGATCCGCCATCTCCTTCTGCCTCGCCTGCTCTGCTCGTTGACGAGCGCGTTCGGCCTGATCCTGTTTTGCCTTCTCCTGGATGGCCCGGATTCTTTCCTGCTGCTCCTGAATTTTCCGCTGCTGCTCCTGCTTGGCCTGTTCCTGCGCCAGACGCACCTTTTCCTGCTGCTGGCGCAGCTTTTCCTGCATCTCGGCCTTCGCCCGTGCCTGATCGGCGGCCCGTTCGCTTGCCGCC
Source organism: Haloferula sp. (assembly GCF_049672945.1). NCBI lineage: Bacteria > Pseudomonadati > Verrucomicrobiota > Verrucomicrobiia > Verrucomicrobiales > Verrucomicrobiaceae > Haloferula > Haloferula sp. The sequence continues at coordinate 7,983 of NZ_JBATWY010000103.1, forward strand.
ACTTCCTGCTTCTGCCGGGCCTCCGCAAGGCGCTCTTTCATCGACGGACCACTTGCTTGGGGCTGACGATCTTGGGCCTCGGGAACGGCTTGGACGGCGCGCTTCTGGTCGACTGCCCTCTCGCGCGCTGCCGCTTGCCGCTTGCGCATCTCTTCGATGCGCTCGTTCACCTGCGATGCGCTCGTTTCCGGCCTACCTGGTGATGGCACAACGGCCGTCGGTCCATCCCTTCGATCTGTTCGACTGACACCGCGAGGGAGGGCTTGAGGTTTCGGCTTGAGATCTGGAGTTGTTTCCACTCCGGCTGGTGTCGCATTCGTTGCGGGAACCCTGGCAACGGTCGGCCTTTCACGACGCTCACCCCGGGCAGGCACGGACTCGACCTGATCAGGCACGCGTGGATTTCCCCGACGCAGGTTTGCCTGGCGGCTCATGTTTTCGCGAACACGAGCTTGGGCAGCCGCCACGGCTTCCCGATTGCGCTGCAGCTGGAGCTCTCGCGACTGACGCAGATCCTCGTTCTTTTGCGCCCACTGCTGCGCGTTGGCCTGCTGCCGCTCGCGCGCATCTTCAAGACGACGCGACCATGTCTCTTTGAGGCCACCATCGGCACGCACGACCTCCACTTTTCCCCACGAGTCGGCAACCTTCCTCGGTCGCAGCTTCGGGTTCCAAGGCGCATCGAGCGACGGGGCAAAAAGCTTGAGATGATTGCCGCGCTCCACACCACGGCGGTAGTCCCGGTCTCCTTTGCCACGACCGATGGAATCGAGTTCAAGCCGACGGACCGGCCAAGGTTCCTTCACCGCCTTGTGGATCTCCGCATAACTTGGTCCACCCGCGATGATGCGGTTTCCCTGATACTGAATGTTGGTGCACCCGCGGGTGTTTTGGAGGAAGTAGCGGTTCCTCGCGGTCGGCAGGCGATGGCTCGCCAAAGAGGCGGCCATGTGGCGACTTTCGACAAAATTGAAACAGCTGCTGGCAATCCCCAAGTCGACATCAACTCCGGAGCCCCATCCCCTTTTCCGGTAAGCGAGTGTTTCCGGAGGCAAGGGTGCCCAACCGACGTGACCATTTCCTTCGCGCCAAGCGCACCAGGAGGGAGCCCACTCACTTCCCGGCACCCAGCACCAGCCCCGGCCAGCAAGCAGGGCCCAGCGCCCGTAATGGAACGTCGCCCAGCCAAATGGCTCGTCGGAACGCCAGGTCCAGCCCAGATTCGAGCATACCCACCTGCCATGGACATAAGGCCGCCATGATTGGTTCTGAATCACCACCGTCGGCTGATAGACGTAGCCGTAGTCCGGAGTTTCGAACCAGTCCCCGTAGGGTTCCAGTTCATCGTAAAAAAGACTGAAGTCCTCGACCGGTTCCTGCACGACCTCAGGTTCGTCCACGGTCCAATCGTCGATCACCGTGGTGCCCGCCTGCCCCAGTTCGACTTCGCTGAGCTCTTGCTCGCGACGATCGAGCTCCGCCTGCTCGGCGGCAAGTGCTTCCGCCGCCAAACGTGCTTCCTCGTCCTGCCGCGCCAGATCCGCCTCCCGGTCGAGCAGCTCCTGTTCTTTGGCGGCAAGTTGAGCCTCACGCTCCATGCGAAGCGCCTCCCTTTCAGCCGACAAAGCCTCGCGCTCCGCCTGCACTCGAGCCCGCTCGATTTCCAAAGCCTCCACTGCCGCCTGCTCCTCCAGGTTTCCAGCGTCTTGGCTCGCCTCGCTTTCAGAGTCGGGGCGCTGGCAGGCGCCGAAAGCCAGCGTCAGGAAAAGGGGGAAAAGGAGTTGGTTTTTCATAAGGCTCACAAAGATTGCATCACCTAGGACTCCTCTCTGACGAATCCTATTCAATCGCCTCTCACGCCAAGCGTCTGAACCTCATAATCAACGCGCGCTGGACCGCCCCGACCACCCGGGATCTCCTTTCGGACGACTTTGGTGCCCAGCAGCTCTTCCAGCATCCGAATTTCAAAGTGAACCGCATTGGGATAAACATCGAACACCGGGTTGAGCGGATGATGAAACTCTTCAATCCTGAACCCGGCATCGGGATCATACTTGCAGCGCCCGAAGCAGCCTTCCTTCTCCCGCAGCGCGGAAAGCAGCGTCGCTTTCTCCACCAGCGACTTGGCCTTCGCCATCCGTGGCCGCCACGAATCGCCCAACTGCTGGAAATACTGATGCAGCAAACGCTCCGGCGCCGTGCCGCCGAAGAGCTTTCTGGAAGCTTCGAGCAACTCCAGCGTCAAGGCCGTTCCCGCTGCGGGAAAGAGCTGATCCGCCTTCGGTGTCAGCCGATACATGATCTCGGGCCGGCCGACCCCACTGCGTGGCACCCTCCAGGTTTCGACGTAGCCCTGCTTCACCAAGCCCTCACACTGGTCCTTGATTCCCATGTAGCTTCCACCGAGTCGGCGCTGAAGCTCGGGCACCGGCAAACCGCCGGAACACTTCAGCTCGTCGATGATCTTCACCCACGGTTTTTTGACCAAATCTCGGAACCCAGCTAGAAACACGACTCGAAACTCCCGTTCTAAACACCCTGAGGCAATCCCTAATCAGGTCTTCCAGTGACATGCTGATTCTCACCTCCTTGGAGCCCTTGAAAACGTCCGCCACGGGTGAATCGGCGCCGCAGGGGACAAAGGGGCCGCGAAAACGAGCCACCGACCAACTCCCGGTGTCCTCGGTGAAGTGGCCCGCAGCGGGTTCACCGCCGCAAAGATCGAGAGGATCGATCGAGACCCGGGATGTTTCCGCTTCCCCATCCACCGATTCCTGTGTTCCCTCGCGCCCAGCCACTATGGAACTCGACCTCATCGACGTCCACTTCGACCTCAAGGACATTCGTCCACGAGAGCTCGAAGAGACTTTGGAAGACCCCTTCGCCGTCCGTTTTTTGCCCGACAATGATCGGCCAGACAGCGAATCCCGTTACTTCGCACTCGGTCGCACCGTGGCCGACCGTCATCTCTTCCTCTGCTTCAGAACCGACGGCAAGACCGCCCGTGTCATTGCCGCCCGCGAAATGACCGAAGGCGAACAGCGATTCTACGAGCGGAAATACGCCGAATTCAAATAAGACATCTGCGATGAAATCCGTATCCGACTGGGACAAGATCCCCGACTTTGACGACGAGGAGGAAGAGGCCAAGTTCTGGCTCGAGCACGAGCTCGACGGCCGCCTGATGGCCGGCTCCGTGCATCAGCCGGACTCACGTGAGTCCACCACCATCACCCTGCGCTTCGATCCGCGCATGCTCTCACGCATCAAGCGCATCGCCCGCACCCGCTTCCTCAACTACCAATCGATGATGAAGCAGTGGCTGGCCGAGCGACTGGAAGACGAGATCCGCAAGCAGTAACGCTCTCCCGGGCAATGCGACTCCCCCGCCACCCGGCCCCTTGGTTCATTGCCTTTGCCACCTGGTTTGGTGTCCTCTGGTGGCTCTCCTCCGGTGTTCCTGAGTTTCCTCAGGCGCTCGATTTCCAGCTCTCCGACAAGCTGCTCCACTTCGGCTATTTTTTCGGCGGCGCAGGATTGCTTTCAGCCACCTTGTTCCGCTGGAAGCCAGATCTCCACGCCTCCACCAGGATCCTGATCGTGATCATCGTCGTGACCTTGACCGGTGCTCTCGACGAGTACCACCAGACTTTTTCCCCGGGCCGCAGCGGCAATGATGCCGCCGACCTGACCGCCGACTTTCTCGGCACCATCGTCGGTGCCCTTTTCTTCCAACGCGTGCGGCGAGTCGTCGCCTAAGGCCAAAAAGCTGAAAAATTCGCGTCCATTCGCGTCCATTCGTGGTTAAAAACCGTCGACCCCATGGACGATCTTTTCTCCCAGCCCGGCCCCGAAGACCGCATCCGCCAGCTCCGCGAAGAACTGGAGCGCCACAACCGGCTCTACTACACCGACGCCACCCCGGAAATCTCCGACGCGGAGTACGACAAGCTCTTCCGCGAACTGGAGCAACTTGAAGAAAAGCACCCGGATCTCGCCGACCCCAATTCCCCCACTCAACGCGTCGGCGGAGCCCCGATCGAAGGTTTCCAGCAGGTCACCCACCTCGTCCCGATGCTTTCCATCGACGATGTGTTCCAGCTCGACCCGGCCACTCACGACATCCCCGACGCCGAGCTCGTCACCTTCTATCAACGTCTCCAGAAAAACCTTGGGCGCGAAGACATCGAGGTCACCGTCGAACCCAAGATCGACGGTGTGGCCGTCTCACTCGTCTACCGCAGTGGTTCGCTCGAATACGCCGCCACGCGCGGCGACGGCGAAACCGGTGATGACATTACCCACAATGTCCGCACCATCGGCAGTATTCCGCTCAGTCTTGGAAAGGGTGCACCCAGCCTGCTTGAAGTCCGCGGCGAGATCTTCATGCCGAATGAAGCCTTCGCCACCATGAATCAGGAACGCGATGAGGCCGGGCTCCCGACTTTCGTCAATCCACGCAACGCCACCGCCGGCACCCTCAAGCAGCTCGATCCGAAGATGGCCGCCGAGCGCCCCCTCGCCTTCCTCGCCCACGGAATCGGCGCCTACGAGGGCCCGGAGCTCAGAACCGAAGACGACTTCACCCAGCTCTTGGAAACCCTCGGTATCCCGCGCAATCAGCCACTGATCCATGTCTCAGGCCTCGACGAACTCCGCGCTGCCGTTGACCGCATCGACACCGAACGCCACGAACTCGCCTACGGCACCGACGGCGCGGTCGTCAAGGTTCACAACTACGAGGAACGTCGTACTCTCGGCTTCCGATCCCGTGCGCCGCGCTGGGCCGCCGCCTACAAGTTCCTTCCCGAGCAAAAGGAGACCGTTCTCAAAGCCATCTCCGTCCAGGTCGGCCGCACGGGTGTTCTGACGCCTGTCGCCGAGCTCGAGCCGGTCTTTGTCTCCGGCACCACCGTTTCCCGCGCCACGCTTCACAATGAAGAGGAGATCCAGCGCAAGGACATCCGCATCGGTGATACCGTGCTGATCGAGAAGGCGGGCGAAATCATTCCGGCCATCGTCAAGGTCATCACCGACAAGCGACCCGCCGACGCCGCGCCTTTTTCCCTTCCCGAACACGTCAACCATCAGTGCCCGTCCTGTGGCGGCCCGATCGCCCGTGAGGATGGCTTCGTCGCCTGGCGCTGTGGGAATTTTGCATGCCCCGCCCAGGCCGTTTCGAAGATCAAGCAGTTCGCCTCGCGCAAGGCCCTCGACATCGAGGGTGTAGGCGAGACCGTCGCCGAGGCGCTCGTCAACCGTGGCCTCTGCACCACCGCGCTCGATCTCTTCAAACTCGAGGAAGATCAGCTCGCCAATCTCAACCTCGGCACCGATGACGAAGCCCGGCGTTTCGGAGAAAAGAATGCCGCCAAGGTCATCGAATCCCTCCAGCAGGCCCGCCAGCAACCGCTCGCGCGCTGGCTCTACGCAATGGGCATTCGCCAGATCGGCGAGTCCGCCTCCAAGGAACTCGCCCGCCTCCACCAGACGCTCGACGAACTTCCCACCAGCCCCGTGCTTCACGCCCTGCGCGATCTCGCGGCTTTCGAATCCGAGAGAAAGGCCATCTCTCCTCGAAACAAGGACAAGCCACCTGCCAACGATCAGGAAAAAGCCGAACGTCAGACGCGCTACGATCTCCTCAAGGATCAGATCGGCGACCTTGAGTTGAGCTTGGCTCCCTACCAGATTTCACCGGACGTGGGCCCCGTCGCGGCGGAAAGCACCCTCGCCTTTTTTGAATCAGAAGCCGGGCGCCAGGTCATCGAGCGCATGAGGGAACTCGGCATCCAGCCGAGCTCGCCCAACTACCTCCCCAAGCCTGCCGAAGCCGACACCTCCGATCTGCCTCTTGCCGGCAAGACAATCGTCCTCACCGGCACCTTGAGCGTCAGTCGCGGAGAAATGAAGACCCTGCTCGAAGCCAAGGGAGCCAAAGTCAGCGGCAGCATCTCCAACAACACCGACTTCCTCCTCGCCGGTGAAGGCGGCGGCTCGAAGCGCGACAAGGCCGAGAAACTCGGGGTCGAAATCCTCACCGAAGATCAGGCCCGCGCCTTGATCGCTTGAGCAAACGCTGCCTGATCGACGCGCGATTCACTCGATCAGCCTGATGGTCATCGGATAGCGGTAGGGTTTTCCTTCACCAGCCTGAATTGAGGCCAGGATCGTGAAGATAATCTCCAGCAGCCCCAAAACGATCAGTGCCGGGATGGCAACCAATGCTCCAATGATGGTGAAGATCAGCGCGATGCAAATGAGGCCGTAGATGAAGAGGCTGATCTGGAAGTTCAGAGCTTCCTTTGCCTGAGCCGCCGCGAAGGGCAGCTCATCCTTCTTCACCAGCCAGACGACCAGCGGTCCGATGAATCCGGGGATCCCAATGAAGGTGCTCAGCGATGAAAGATGGGCAATGAGGGCCCAGTTCCGCTCCTCCTTGTCCGACGAGGACGTCGCCGACCGCGCTGGCACCACGCTTGAGTCAATTACCGGTGGCTCGATCCGACCCTGCGGCGGACTTGGCACGCCACCGCTGCTTCCCTGATCGTTAGAATCTTTGTTCACCTTGGGACCATGACGCGTCTCCCCGCGTTGGAGAACTACAAAACCGCCAAGCGATTACCACGCTCGATGATTCAGCTCGGGTTTCCGCGGATCGGACTTGCGAGATTCTTCAGATGACCGTCGCGAAGACTGTAAATCCAACTGTGCACATCAATCCGCTGACCGTTCGCCCAGGCATCCTGTACCACGGTCGTGCGCGCCAGGTTTTCGGCCTGAGCGATGACGTTGATTTCACACAGCCGATCGCATCGATCCTCGAGCTTCAGGGCTTCCAATTCCTCCTCCCGACGACGGGCCAGGTTTTGAATGTGCCGCAGCCAGTTATCCACCAGACCGTTTCGGGAGTTTTCCAAGGCAGCCTTCACCCCACCGCAGCCGTAGTGGCCGCAGATAATGACGTGTTCGACCTTCAAGATATCGACGGCAAATTGAACCACGGACAGCAGATTGAAATCGGTGTGCACCACCACGTTGGCGATATTCCGATGAACGAAAACCTCACCCGGCTGCAGCCCGGTGATTTGATTCGCCGGCACCCGGCTGTCCGAGCAGCCGATCCAGAGGGCTTTCGGGGTCTGCTGTTCGACCAGGCGCTCGAAGAACTCGGGATCATCCTGCACCATCTTCCTCGCCCACAGGCGGTTTTGCTCAAATAGCTCGGGGAGCGTCTCCATGACTGAATTTGTATTGTCAGGAAAGACCGGCGGCAAGCCACGCTCATGGCAACCCCTCGAAAAAACAATCGGCTCCGGGAAGACTCCGAACTAGAAGCGCTCATGGATTCGTTGTTCGAGAGCACCGGGGAGCCGCCGCCGGAGAAAACCATCGACGCCGGCCAACCGCTCGCCGCCCGCATGCGACCTCGAACTCTCGATGAGGTGGCGGGCCAGCATCACATCCTCGCCGAGGGAAAACTGCTGAGACGTGCCATCGAATCCGACCGCTTCACTTCGCTGATCTTCTACGGCCCTCCCGGCACGGGTAAGACCACCCTCGCCTCGGTCATCGCCAACTCCACCGGGTCGCGCTTCGAATCACTCAATGGCGTCGAATCCAACGTCGCCGAAATCCGCGCCAAGATCGAACAAGCCCGGACCTACACCCGACTTCGCAATCAAAGCACCGTGCTTTTCATTGACGAGATCCACCGTTTCAACAAGGCCCAGCAGGACGTCCTCTTGCCTCACATCGAGCGCGGCACGGTGCGCTTCATCGGCGCCACAACCCACAACCCCTACTTCTACGTCAACTCCCCCCTCGTCTCGCGTTCGCAGATTTTCCAACTCGAGTCCGTCCCCACCGATGACCTGATCCCGGTCCTGGATCGCGCTCTAACAGACTGCGAGCGGGGACTTGGCAAATCAAAAGTCGAAGCCGATCCTGAGGCCCTCCGGCATCTCGCCGAAATGTCGGATGGCGATGTGCGCAAGGCGCTGACTGCCCTCGAACTCGGCATTCTAACAACTTCGCCTGCCAAAGACGGTGCAATCCACTTCACTCTCGAAGTGGCTGAAGAGAGCATTCAGCGCAAGGCGATCGTCTACGATGCCGATGGCGACGCCCACTACGACACCATCTCCGCTTTCATCAAATCGATCCGCGGCTCCGATCCCGATGCCGCGCTCTACTGGCTGGCAAAGATGCTGACCGCCGGCGAAGACCCCCGCTTCATCGCCCGGCGGCTGGTCATCTCCGCCAGCGAGGATATTGGACTGGCCGATTCGAACGCGCTGAGAGTCGCCATGGATGCCCAGCAGGCCTTCGAGTTCATCGGCATGCCCGAAGGGCGCATCCCGCTCGCGCATGCGACCGTCTATCTCGCCACCGCGCCGAAATCCAACAGCGCCTACGCCGCGCTCGGCGCCGCGATGAAGGACGTCGAAAGCGGCCGCACCCTCTCGGTCCCCGAGCACCTCCGCACCAAGACCCGCAAGAAGCTCGCCGCCGCCAGCGGCACCGAGGACGAAAAAATGAGGTATCTCTACGCTCATGACTACGAGGGCGGCTATGTCCCTCAGGCCTATCTACCCGACGGCCGATGCTACTACTCACCCACCGAGAATGGCTTGGAGAAGCGGATCAAAGAACGCCTCGATCACTGGCGCGCCCGGATGGAGTGAAAAGGTCGAGCGCCCACAGGATCACTACGCTCGGGACCGAGACTAGTGTAGTCCGTCAAGCAGAATGTGCCTTATGCGATGCGGCGTTTTTTCGAAGTTCAAGGCGCGAGGAGGGAGCGAATCGAGATTCGTGACCGACGAGCAACGCAGAAATTTGGAAAAAGACCGCATCGGCCTATCAAACGAACCGCACAGCGGCTGAATTCCAAACACCCTCACTCAAACATAAGGGGCAGTCTGCTTGGCGGGCTACACTAGACACACCATCCATGGCTCATCAGAAATTGAACCGCCAAGACGCGAAGATCGCAAAGAACCTCCGGATTTCATTCCAACGACGAAATCATCACCCATTTTCAAGGAGATCAAAAACTTGGCGGGCTTTGCGCCTTGGCGGTGAAAAAGGGGTTGGAAAAGCAATCCACCCGCTGAACCAGTACCATGTGTAAGAGTGCTACTCCTACACACTCAAGAAATAGGTGGTATTTTAGCTATTATTGGTCAATATTGCTTTTATGGACAAAATACCGACCTTTAGTCAGCGAAATCCCGTCCATCTGATGCGGGAAATCGGAGGGCGGATTCGCACGCATCGTCTCGCCCGTGGCTGGACCCAGGCCGAACTCGCCGAGCGCTCCGGCGTCAGCCTTTCGACACTCAAGCTCCTCGAACGCGAGGGCAAGGGGTCGCTCCAGCGCCTCGCCAAGATTGCCGTGATCCTCAACCTCGATGGTGAACTGCGGACCTTGTTTGCCGAGCCAAGTCACTTTGAGTCGATGGACGCCGTCGAGCGCGCCACCCGCCCCCGACCACAGCCGCGTCGTCGGGCACCGAGATCATGAATCTCACCGTCCGCTTCCGGGGCTTCCCCGATCATCCCGTCGTCGGCAAACTCGCTGATGATCCCCGAGGGCGCGTCTTTTTCGAATACGATGCGGCCTGGCGAGCGCGCGGACTCGATCTCTCCCCGGTCCACCTGCCCATCACCACGACCGGATCGCTGACGACGGGCTCTCCCGGGTTCAGCCCCCTCTTCGGTCTCTTCGATGACTCGCTTCCCGACTGGTGGGGTCAGCGCCTGATGCGCCATCACTTCGCGGAACTGAATATCCCTTGGAGCAAAGTGACGCCGCTGGAAAAGCTCGCCTGCCAGGGTGCTTTTTCCCTTGGCGCCCTGTCCTACGAACCGGACCTGTCGCCTTCGTCCTTTCGCGACACGATCTCCACGGATGTCGCCAGCCTGGTCGACTCCGCACGCCATCTGATTCAGGGCGACTCTGATAAAATCCTTCCCGCACTGATCCGTGGTGGCCTTTCCCCCGGCGGTGCCCAACCCAAGGCGGTGATGGCATTCAACGAGGACTTCTCGCACGCCGTCGCGGGAGGCGCTCCCCCGCCGGAAGGCTACACCCGATGGCTGGTGAAGTTTCAGATCGACCCGGAGAGTCATGAATGCCGGGAGGAACAGGCCATCGCCCTGATGGCCGAAGCCGCAGGCATCCGCATTCCAGAAACGCGCTTGTTCGAAACCGCCGACGGCAGCTCCCACTTCCTTTCCCGCCGCTTCGACTGGACCAACGAGGGACCGCTCCACTTCCACAGCTACGCCGGTCTCGCCCACGTCCCCGTCCGGGAGTTGATCGACTACGCCGACTTGATGAACCTGTGTCGCAATCTAACGCAACACGAAGGGGAAGTTGAGGAGATGTTCCGACGGGCGATCTTCAATATCGGCATCGCCAATGACGACGACCATTCGCGCAACCACGGATTCCTCCTCAAGCCGGATGAAAGTTGGTCGCTGTCTCCGGCCTACGACATGACACGCAGTCCCTACGCACTCGGATCGGGATTCCGGGCGGCTGGAGTCATGGGCCGATTCTCGGATCTGGGTCTCAATGAACTGCGAGCCTTGGGAAAAGACCAGGGCATCCGCCGGATCGATGACACCATCGACCGCGTCCTAAACGCCATCCGCCGATGGCCTGAATTCGCCGCATCAGCAGGTATCCCCTCATCACACAGCTCCCTTCTGTTCAACGAGTTCCCAGCAAATCACTGGTGATTCGATGCCGTTCCTCGATTACTGAGGGTCGAGGCAATCAAAGCAGTCGTTTGACAGTCAGCTTTCGTCCCCTAGGTTCGCTCCAACAAAATGGTCGATTCGAATTCCGACACCAACTTCCGCTCTCACGCCCCCGGCCACTGGCCAGACGCCACCAAGGCCGAATGGGATGATCACAAGTGGCAACTCAAGAACCGCGTCTCAACTCTGGCCGACCTCGAAAGCCGAATCGACCTCACGGATGAGGAACGTGCTGGCGTCCTCCTGGCCGGCACCAAGCTGGCAATGTCGATCACGCCCCACTTCTTCAACCTGATCGACCCGGATGATCCGAACTGTCCCATCCGGCGACAGGTGATTCCACGTCTTGAAGAAGCATGGACCGCTCCCGAGGAAATGGCCGACCCCTGCGGCGAGGACTCACACATGCCGGTCCCGGGACTGGTTCACCGCTACCCCGACCGCGTGCTCTTCCTCGTCACTGACCGTTGCGCTTCCTACTGCCGCTACTGCACCCGCTCACGCGTCGTTTCGGGCGTCGGCGAGCAGCGGCTCGAAACCCAGTGGGAGGCTGCCTTCGAGTATCTGGAAAAGACACCACAGGTCCGCGACGTGTTGCTTTCCGGCGGAGACCCCTTGCTGCTCTCCGATTCGAAGCTCGAAAAGATCATCAGCCGTCTGCGTGCGATCCCTCACATTCAGTTCATCCGCATCGGCTCCCGCATTCCGATCTTCCTTCCGCAACGCATCACCCCCGAGCTCTGCTCGATGCTTGCGAAGTACCATCCGCTCTTCATTTCCATCCACTCCAACCATCCCAAGGAACTGACGACCGAAGTCCGTGACGGACTGGCTCGTCTGGCCAATGCCGGCATCCCCTTGGGCAATCAAAGCGTGCTGCTCAAGGACGTGAATGACAGCGTCGAAATTCAGAAGGCGCTCGTTCACAAACTCCTGATGTGCCGTGCACGCCCGTACTATCTTTACCAATGTGATCTGATCACCGGCTCATCCCACTTGCGGACCTCCGTTTCCGCCGGGCTCGAAGTCATCGAAGGCCTGCGGGGCCATACTACGGGATACGCCGTACCTCAGTTCGTCATCGACGGCCCCGGAGGCGGAGGAAAGATCCCACTCAATCCCGACTACATCGTCCACCGCGATCACGAGCGCGTGACCCTGCGGAACTATGAGGGCGAAACCTTCGAGTATCCCGAGCCGACCCCCGCACCAGCCGAGGCCCTCAACGCTTTGAAAGAACGGTCTTCCTGCTGTTCCTGACCGACCTTCTTCCCGCCCAACTCAACAACAACACATCCTGACCATGACCTGGAACGATCACTTCATTGAACTCTTCGAACGTTGCGTCAAACGCTACAGGAACGGCGACAAGGATTTCACCGGCTACTACGACGACGAGGACATGGCTCTGCTGACCTCGATCGGATACCGCACCCGTGAATTCTTCGACTTCGTTGAAGACTACTGCGACGAGGGTGTGCCATCCATCTCGACCGCCCTGCTGATCGCAGCGGTAAGGCGCGACTACTTTCAGGTCGTGATGGAGGGCGAAGTTCGCAAGCCGAGCGTCGATCGGGAAAACATTCCCTCCCGTGGCGAGGAACTCGAAGGCATCCCTTACCTTCCCCGCATTCTCGCGAAAGCCCGCGGCAAATTGCGCGGCGAGCTCGATCCTGACATCATGTTCAGTTGCGGTGGCGACCGGAAGTTCCTCAAGGAGAACGGCAACATCCCTCCTGCGGACTTTCTGCGCAGGGTCTGGGCGGCGGGCGACGACGATTCCGAAGTCGTGAAATGGATCAAGGGACTCTGACTTGCCAGCCACACCCCGCCCACCTGTGCGATTTCCTCAATTTCCGAGACAGCCACCCCTCCCAATCCCGCTTTTCCCTCCAAGCTGTGAAGATTCCCGCTGGCCGAATGGCGCGCGCGTAGCAATTCTCTTCCACGCATCATCATGACTACCGAAGAACTTCAGGACAAGATCGCCGCCTCCAGCGGCTGGATCGGAGACGTCAAAACCGAAATGGGCCGGGTCCTCGTTGGCCAGGATCTGCTCGTCGACCGACTGATCGTGGGACTTCTCTGCAACGGTCACGTCCTCCTCGAAGGGGTTCCAGGACTGGCCAAGACCCTCGCAGTCAAAGCCCTGTCCGGCTCGCTCGACGCCTCCTTCGCCCGCTTCCAGTTCACGCCCGACCTGCTGCCTGCCGACTTGCTCGGCACCATGGTCTACAACCCGCAGGAAGCCAGCTTCACCCCCAAACTCGGGCCGATCTTCAACAACCTGATCCTGGCCGACGAAATCAACCGGGCTCCCGCCAAAGTGCAGTCAGCCCTGCTCGAGGCGATGCAGGAAAAGCAGGTCACCCTCGGCGACCGCACCTACAAGCTCCCCGAGCCGTTCCTGGTTCTCGCCACCCAGAACCCGATTGATCAGGAAGGCACCTACCAGCTTCCCGAAGCCCAGCTCGACCGCTTCCTGCTCAAGGTCAGCGTCGGCTATCCTTCGAAAGACGAGGAACTTACCGTGCTTGATCGCATGGCGAACTCCGAGCCGATCTATAAAACCAAGACGGCTGCCAGTCCCGAACAAGTCGCCAACTCGCGCCACCTGGTCAATGAAGTCTACATCGATCCCGCGGTGCGCGAATACGTCGTCGAGCTGATCCGCGCCACCCGCCAACCGGCAAAGATCGATGGCGGCCTGCGCCATCTCATTCGGGCCGGTGCCTCACCGCGCGGCACGATCAACCTCGCCCTGACCGCCCGCGCCCATGCCTTCATCAACGGGCGCTCGTTCGTCACGCCGCAGGACGTCAAGGACATGGCCCACGACGTTCTCCGCCACCGGATCCTCCTCAGCTACGAAGCCGAAGCGGAAGACACCACCACCGACCAGATTCTCGACCGGATTCTTTCCAAGGTCCCCGTGCCTTAATTCAGGCCGAAGCCCGTTCATCCATCATGGCGGATCCCACTGACAAGGAAATCGAAGAGGTCATGGCCCGAGTCCGCAAACTCGAGCTCAAGGCGAGGCGTCTGGTACGCGAGTCCTTCGCTGGCGAGTATCAGTCTTCCTTCCGCGGTCAGGGGCTGGATTTCGATGACTTCAGGGAATACCAACACGGCGACGAGATCCGCTTCATTGATTGGAACGTCACCGCCCGGATGGACACGCCCTACATCCGAAAGTTTCGGGAAGAACGCGAACTGTCGGTGGTCCTTGCCGTCGACGTTTCGGGATCAGCGGACTTCGGCAGCATTCATTTCAGCAAACGCGAAGCCGCCGCGGAGGCCGCTGCCATCCTCGGTTTCAGCGCGATCGGCAATGGCGACAAGGTCGGGCTCCTGCTCTTCGCCAATGAGCCGCTGCTCTTCGTGCCTCCGGCAAAAGGCACCCGTCACCTGCTGCGCATCGTCCGCGAGATCCTGATCGCCAAGCCGCTCAATCTCGGCACCTCGATCAAGGCCGCCTGCGACCATCTGGTGCAGAGTCTGAGACGTCGCTCCGTGGTCTTCATGATCTCCGACTTCTTCGCCGATCCTCTCGACAAGCCGCTCGGCAAACTCGCTCGAAAGCACGAAACGCTCGCCTTGCAGATCATTGATCCCCTTGAGGAAAAACTTCCGAAAGCCGGGCGAGTTGTTCTAACCGACCCAGAGACCGGCTGGGAAGTCCTCGTTAACACCAACAACCCGAACCTCCGGATGGGTTACCAAAAACTGATGCGGCGTCAACATGATGGAGTCGCAAAGATCTGTCGCAAACACGGCATCGACATCGCCCAGTTATCCACCGCCCGGGACCGGCTCGGCGACCTTCACCGCATGCTCAAGCGCCGGGCGAAAAAGCGCGTCCGTTGAACCATGGAAGACGAGACACTCAAGCTGCAGGACCTGGTTCCCGCCGAACCTTTCATCCAGTCCCCTGGATGGCCCTGGTGGGCGTGGGTAATCCTTGCCGTCCTCATCATCGGTCTCGCGCTGCTGATCCGCACCCTTTCCAGAAAACAGGATGCAACGCAAGGCGCGGACCCGGCACTCATCGCCGAAGAAGCCTACCAATCCGCGCTTGGAAAGATCGAACAGGCGCGCAGTAACAGCGCCATTCAGGAGGTCGCGACTTCATGTTCAGCAGCCATTCGGCGCTACCTCGCCACGGCAACCGGAGACCCCTCCCTGTTCGAAACCCACGAGGAATTTCTCGCCCGGCACGAGGCTCTAACCGACTACCCGATCGAGGTTCGCAACGGCGTTTCCGTCGGCTTCGGCCGTCTCGCCCGGCTGAAGTACGGCAAGTCTCCGAGTGGAGTAAGCGATGAAGTCGCCGATGAAAGCCGCCAACTTCTTCAACAGATCCACCAACACCGGCCAGCATGAGCGACATTCTCGAACATCTCCGGTTCGCCAAACCCGCCTGGCTGCTGCTCTTCCTGCCATGCCTGCTGCTGTTGCTGCTGCGGCGTGGTCGCGGTGCCGAAGCCGCCATTGCCTTCTCATCGCTCTCGGTGCTCGTCAGCCTTGGTGCCAAGGTCCGCAGAACCGCCTTCTTCATCGGCCTGCCCTTGATGCTGCTATCGCTCGTGCCCGCCATCCTCGCCATGGCCCGACCTGTCTGGCGGACCGAGCTTCAGGCGAAGGCTGCCAGCGGCATCGACATCGTGGTCGCGCTCGATGTCTCGCTCTCGATGAGCATCGACGATTTCTTCACGCCGGAAGGTCGACCACTGCGCCGAATGGATGCCGCCAAAGCGGTGGTGCATGATTTCATCGTCGGCCGACCCGACGACCGCATCGGCCTGGTGCTCTACTCCGGTCAACCCTACATCTCGGGACCCATCACCCTCGACCACGACTGGCTGCTTGGAAAACTCGCCGAGGTGGAATTGGAGATCCTCGAAGAACAGGGCACGGCGATCGGATCCGCGATCGCTGCTTCGGCGGACAAGCTCAACGCTCGCGACGCGAAGAGCAAGATCGTTGTCCTGATCACCGATGGTGCCTCCAACTCCGGAAAACTCTCTCCGATCGAGGCGGCGGAACTTTCCCAGAAGTTGGGCATCAAGATTTACACGGTTGCGATCGGGACCAAGGACGGTCGGGTTTCACGCGGCATCCAGCGCTTTCCTCGTCAGGAATTCGACCTCCCGACGCTGAGGAAAATCTCCGAGATCACCGGAGCGGAAAGCTACTGGGCGCAGAACGTGGCCGAGCTTCAAGGAACCTTCAAGACGATCGACCGCCTCGAGAAATCGAAGGCCAAGTCGCTGACCACGAGCGAGGATCGTGAGCTGTTTGCCTGGTTCGCCGGGACGGCGGCGGGATTTGCCCTGCTGGGTGCCGTGCTGTTAGCCCTCAACCCGCCGCCTGCGCCATGACGATTGCCAATCCCGCCTGGCTGCTGCTGCTGCTGCTGCTGCCGGTCATCGCGACCGGTGCGGTCCTCACCGCGCGGCTGCGAAAGAAGCAATGGGGTGCCTTTGTCTCCGAGAGACTGCGGCCACGTCTGCTCAAGCGCTCGAGTCCGATTCCCCGCTGGATTGCCTTTGCCTGCATGCTGCTTGCCGCAGCCCTGCTGATCATCGCGCTGTCGCGGCCTCAAAGCCTCCGCGAAACCACCACCGAGAGCGTGCTCGGACGGAACATTCTTTTCGCCATCGATCTTTCGCGCAGCATGAAGGTGGCGGACATCAAACCGGACCGGCTCACCCAGGCCAAGGCGGCCGCCTACGAACTTCTCGATGCCCTTCCCAATGACCGCATCGGGGTGGTGGGCTTCGCGGGCTCAGCCTTTCTTTTCGCTCCCCTCACGCCCGACCACGCGGCCGTCCGCGAGACCATCACTCAGCTCGACACCGATTGGATCCCGACCGGTGGCTCCAACCTCAAGGAGGGATTGAAGTTGGCCATCGAGACCCTTGAAAAAACCGGAACCCGTCAGAACGCTCTCATCCTGATGAGCGATGGCGAGGAGCACGTCGGCCAGATTGGAGACATCGCCGAGGAGGCTCGCCTGGCCGGCATCGAAGTGATCACCATCGGATTCGGCACCCAGCAGGGCGATTTCGTGCCCGACGAGCAGTTCGCCGACGGCCGTTTCCGGGATCGGGAAGGGAACGAAGTCATCAGTCGGCTTCAACCTGCCCCTCTGGAGCGGGTTGCCTCGGTTACGGGAGGAAGATTTGCCATTGCGACTTCCGGGGCTGATATTCCCGCCATGGTTCAAGCTGCCGTCTCCGATCTCGACAAGGTCCGCATCGCGGGTCGCGAGCGGATCGTAACCACGGAATACTACCAATGGTTCGTCCTGCCCGCGATCCTCCTGCTGATCGGCGCCGCACTGGCCGCGACGCGCTGGAGGGGCATCGGCGCTACGGTTGCCCTGCTCTGCCTGCTCCCCAGCCCGCTTGAAGCGGGGGATCTCGACGATGCCAAAGCCGCTCTGGCGACCGGCCAGCACGAAGAAGCCCGAGATCGTTTTGGCGCCCTGGCCGATGCCGAACCGGATACGGAGGAAGCTTCCGGTTACCGCTTGGCACAAGGAAATGCTGCCTACCGCATGGGCGATTGGTCGACCGCGAGAAAGGCCTTCAGCGAGGCGCTGCGTGGCTCCGACACCGCCCTGCGCAACGCCGCCCACCACGGACTCGGCAACACCCTTTTCGAAATTGGTTGGGCCCGACTTTCCGGCGGCCCCACCTACCCTGAAACCGGCCCCCCGCCGGAGGAAAACGAAAACGCAGAAGACGGCGATGCCTTCGACCGCCTTTCGGACGCGCTGCTCGATCGCACCGATGAGAATCGCGCCCCCGAAAGTGACCTGGATGCTTTCGAGGAAATGGTGAAGAACCGACTCTCCGAGTGGATGAAGGAAGAGACGCCCGAAGGCAGCACGAGTGAGAGCTCCGACCGCTTCAACCGCCTGCTCTCCGACTGGATCGATGCGGTCCACCATTACGACTCAACTGTTGCTTTCCAGCCCGCCGAACACAACCGCGAGTTGACCGTCATCCATCTTAAAAAACTCCAGGAGATTCTCAAGGACGTCGACGAGAACGCACAGCAGATTCAGGCCGTGCCGAGTCCCGGGGAAGGCGAAGGCCAGCAGTCGGGCGACCCTTCTCAAGGAAGCGGCGAAGAAGGCGACGAACCTGGCGAGGGCGAAGGTGAGGAGGATGGCGAAGGCTCTGGCGATGAAGAAGGCGATCAGGAGGAAGGTGGAGAGAACGAGGGCGATCAGCCAAGTCCCGGCGAAGACGGCGACACGGATTCAAAGGAGCCTCGACCCGGCGAAAGCCCCGAGGAGGCGGCACGGCGCATTCTCAATGAGAATGCCGACCTTCAAAAAGGAGCTCTTTCCCCAGGAAGGACTCGCTTCAGAAGACCCGACAAAGATTGGTAATCATGTTTCGTTTCAACACCCCATCACTGCTCCTCGCCATTTTCCTATGGCTCGGAATCTCCGCTGCTCATGCCGCCTCCCTGAGAGGTGAGATTGGCAGCCGCTTCATTGTCGAAGGGGAACAAACGGTCCTGGAGTACGTGCTTTCCGACGCTTTGGATGTCAGCGGTGCACTCGTCCTCAAGCCAGTTCCAGGACTGAACATCTCGCCCATCGGATTCGGGGCGGAGCCGAGAATCGGCCTCGGCCGACGCCGCGAGTATGTCTTTCGCTACACGGTCAGCACCTATCAACCGGGCGACTACACCATTCCTGCGGCCATTCTCGATTTGAGCGAAGGAACGCTGCGCAGCGAACCCATCCAAATCCGTGTCGCCAAGGAGTCGGACATCGAGTGGTCGACTGTCAACGTGGGTGGACGACCCATGCGCTACTCGGCAGCCTTTCACACCATCGACAACGAACCTTTCGTCAACGAAGTCATCCCCACGGAACTCAAGCTCTACATCCCCAACGAGCAGCGCGTGGAGGATTGGGGGATCCCCGAGTTTGAGCGGGATGGCGTGGCCGCCTGGCGCTTCGAACCCCGCCCATCGCTCGGTCGGGCCAAATTGCTCGGGCGCAGCTACTATGCCGTTAGTTATCCCAGCACGCTCGCTCCAACCCGTGCCGGCGCCGTCAATCTCGGCCCGGCCAACCTGCGGCTCATCACCGTGCAGACATCACTCGGTCAGTTCGGTGCCCAGGGCGTTTATGAGGCGGTCAACCTCACCATCCCGGCGCTGCCGATCAACTCGCGGGCGCTTCCTCCAGGCGCTCCCGACGGCTTCGAGGATGCCATCGGACGCTTCGAACTGAGCGTCACCACCTCCGAACCCGAGGTCCGCGAAGGCGATCCCGTTAACGTCAATATTCTCGTGCGCGGTGAAGGAAACCTGGACACGCTCAATGTCCCCAAACCGATCGATGATGAAGGTTGGCGGCTCTACCCCGCGAGCCCCCAGCAGCGAGATGATCGTCGATCAAGCACCGGCTACACGATCTTCCGCCAGTTCATGAGGCCGCTCCGACCGCAGAGCCAGATTCCCCCGTTCCGCCTCGTCTATTTCGACCCCGAGCAGGAAACCTACGCCACCCTCCTCAGCAACCCCATTCCGCTGACGGTGATCCCGGCATCCGGCCCCAGCGTCCTCGGAAGTTCAGCACCGCCTGCCCTTCCCATGCCGGTGGAAAACATGACCGATATTCTCGGCATCAGTCAGGCCGGGGCAAAGCTGCTTCCTGCAGGCAAGGGACTCCCCTCATGGATTTGGCAGAGCATCCCAGCGGCACTCGCCCTCTTTCTTCTGCTGGTGATCTTTAAAACCCGCCTGATGCCTCAGTTGCGCAAAGACCCAGACGAACTCGCTCGCCTGAATGACCTGAAATTGCTGGAAAAAGCGCCTGACGATGTTCCCGGCTTTTATCGTGCTGCCGGTCACTTTGTTGAACGCTGGCTGGGAACATCCGAAGATCCCCTGCCCCGGGAGGTACTCGCCAAACGCGATCAAACCTGCTTCAAGAAAGACGTGCAGGATGAATCCATCCCACGCTCGGAAAGACAGCGAGTGCTGCGGCAGTTGCGAAAGCTGGCGCTGCCACTCGTCGTGCTCGCATCACTCCTCGGGGCAGGCGAACTGCAGGCCGCCGAGCCGGAAACATCCGCTCAGGAAGCCTACGAAGAAGGACGCTATCAGGAGGCCGCCCGCCTCTGGCTCGAGTCGGGACCTTTCGACCGGCTTTCCGCCGACACCCTCTACAATATCGGCAATGCCTCCTACCGGCTCGGCTCTCCCGGTGATGCCGCACTCTACTGGCGGCGGGCCCTCCAACGCGATGAGACCCATGCCGAAGCACGTCAGAACCTCCGTTTTTTCGAGCGCAAGTTCGGCTCGATTGTGATCAAGCGACCTGATCACCAACACGTCCTCGCCAAAATCTCCCTGAAGACCTGGCAGAGCCTCGTTTGGGCCGGCCTCTGGATCGTCGCGATCGCCCTGCTCGTCTTCCCCGCCACCCGACCTGGTGCCCGCTCGAGAATCTTCGCCATTTCAGGATTGGTGACCGCTCCCCTGATTACCATCGCTGGACTTGGAGGCTGGTATTACTACCCGAACGACGCTCGTTTTGCTCCCGTCGAGGAACAAGCGGTCGTCGTCAGCGATAAGGCCGAAGTCCGGACCGATGCCGCGCGGAACGCCACGCTGGTCATCGAAGCACCTGCAGGATCCCTTTGCCGCCTCCTCAACAAGACCGGCGACTGGAGCTACGTCGCCTTCTCGAACGACACCCGTGGCTGGGTCCCCCATAGCGCCATTGAAACGATCATCCCGGATTCGCCGCCAAAGGTACCTGAAATAAGAATGGATGCTGACGAAGGATCCAGCGCCTGAACCCTCAACCCAAGATCCAACCATGAAAAAAGTAATCGCACTCGCACTCGCATTGATCGCTCCACTCGCCCTCGCCGAGGAAAATGAAGCCGCCAAACCCGCACCTGTGAAGGACATCCGCATCAAGATCGATACCACCAAAGGTACGATCGAAGCCACGCTCTTCGCTTCCAAGACACCCGTCACTTGCGCCAACTTCCTCAATCTCGCCAAACGTGGCTACTACAACGGCATTACTTTCCACCGCGTGATCGCCGACTTCATGATCCAGGGCGGAGATCCCACCGGCACGGGCCGCGGGGGTCCGGGCTACAAGTTCGCCGACGAATTCAGTCCCGACCTCAAGCACTCCAAGGCCGGCATCTTCTCGATGGCAAATGCCGGACCGGGAACCAATGGCTCCCAGTTCTTCATCACCCACGGACCCACGCCGCACCTCGACGGCAAGCACTCGGTCTTCGGCGAAGTCACCAAAGGACAGGACGTCGTCAACCAGATTGCCATGGGCGACAAGATCAAGTCGATCGAGATTCTCGATTCCACCGATGCGCTCTTTGCCGAGGAAAAGACTCAACTCGCCGAGTGGAACAAGATTCTCGACGCCAACAAGTAAGCGTCCCCTTCTTCATGCTCCGAACCTTCACCATCGCCGCCCTGATCGGGGCGGCGATTTCTTGTTCACCCGAGAAGTCCGGCGACAACGGCAAGACCCTTGAAGTCGACCCTCAGGACTACGGCAATCAAGTCCTTCTCACAACCAGTGTCGGTGAGATCATCATTGAACTGGATCCGGAAATGGCCCCGCTCACCGTCGCCAACTTTCTCAACTACGTCACCCAGGGCCACTACGACGGCACCCTCTTCCACCTGGTGATCGATGGCTACATGATCGGAGCGGGCGAAGTGGCCGAGGACTTTGTCGAGAAACCAGGCGGAGAACCTGTTAGAAGCGAGTCACGAAATGGTCTGAAGAACGATCGAGGAACCATCGCCATGATGCGCAAGCCTGATCCCCATTCCGCGACCGCGGCCTTCTTCATCAACCTCAACGACAACATGGCGCTCAACTACCCCCAGCCCGACGGCTACGGATACACCGTCTTCGGCCGGGTGACTTCCGGCATGGAAACCGTCGATCAGATTGCCAATACTGAGACCGCCATTCTGCCCCTGACCCTGCTCAATCCGGACACCGGAGAAGCGGAATCCCGCGAGGTCGCCGACGTGCCCACCCAGCCGATTGCCATCCTTTCCGCCCGCCGAATCCCCAAATAGCGCTCATCGGCAGGTGACAGCAGCGCCTCTTTCCTCTAACTCAGCCTCCGAATGCAGCTCTGGATCAGTCCGTTAATCGCCTTCCTCCTCGGATCCATTCCGTTCGGGTTGATCATCGCCAAGCTCAAGGGCATCGACATCCGGGCTCATGGCTCTGGAAATATCGGTGCCACCAATGTGCTGCGCGTCGTCGGAAAAAAATACGGCATTACCTGCCTGATCCTCGATGCCATCAAAGGCCTCGTCCCGACCATGATCGGCCTGAGCCTGATCCGTTTCGCCAGCCCGGACGGTCAGCCTCATTCCAACCCGATGGCGATCGAAGCCCTGACGTCCTACGGCACGGTGCTCCCCGCTGTCGATCAGTGGAAAGCCCAGACATTTCAGGTCCTGACCGGTCTGTTCGCCATCCTCGGTCACAATTTCTCACCCTGGGTCGGATTCAAGGGGGGCAAGGGCATTGCCACCTCCGCCGGTGTCCTGATCGCCCTGATGCCCGCCGCGGTGGTCATTCTGATCATCATCTGGCTGCTCGCCTTCTTCATCACCCGCTACGTCGCCGTCGCCAGCATCGCCGCCGCCGTGGCGCTTCCACTGCTGACCCTTTACGGCTCGTGGTTCCACGGAAAGTTGGCCGATGGAACTTGGAACAAACCCCTGCTGGTCTTCACCATCGTTATCTCCGCCCTCGCCATCTGGAAGCACCGCAGCAACCTTGAAAGGCTTCGCGCCGGAACCGAGCACCGCTTCGAACGCAAATCAAAATCCTGAATCCATGTTCACCAGCGCCGCCATTCTAGGAACCGGATCATTCGGAACCGCCCTCGCCAGCCTCATTGGCACCCGCCTCCCGGAGGTCGTCATGATCGGCCGGGATCCGGCAACCGTGGATTCGATCAACCTCAAGCATCGCAATCCCCATTACCTCTCTGCCGTCGAACTCCCCGAGACCGTTCGCGCGGAAATCGGCATGACGCAGGCCTCACTCCATCCGGTGATCCTCTTTTGCGTTCCTACGTCGGTCACCCGTCAGGCCGCCGCAGATCTCGCGGACGTCGGCCTTCCCGAGGAGACCGTCATCGTTTCCTGCGCCAAGGGCATTGAACGCGGCACCGGGGACCGTATGAGTGTGATCCTCCAAGAGGTCTTCCCCCGCAATCCGGTCGCTGTTCTTTCCGGCCCCAATCACGCCGAAGAGATCGGCCGCAACCTCGCCACCTGCGCCGTCATCGGCTGCACCAATGAGGACCTCGCCGTCCAGCTTCAAGACCTCTTCACCACCCCCCACTTCCGCTGCTACACCAGCGACGACCTCGCCGGCATCGAACTCGGCGGAGCAATCAAGAACGTCTACGCCATTGCCGCAGGCATCGCCGCCGGTCTAAAGCTTGGCGATAACGCGATCTCCGCCCTCGTCACTCGGGCCCTTGCAGAAATGACACGCCTCGGAGTCATGCTCGGAGGTCGTGTGGAGACTTTCGCCGGCCTCTCCGGAGTCGGCGACCTGATCGCCACCTGCTTCTCGGCCCACTCGCGAAATCATCGCGTCGGTCTGGCCCTCGGTGAGGGCAAGAGCCTCGAAGATGCCGTCAATTCATTGGGAATGGTCGCCGAAGGGGTCCCGAACACCCTTTCAATCTACGAAGCGGCCCGCGCCGCCGACGCCCGCACTCCGATCATCGACGCCGTTCATGCCATCCTCTATCAGGAAATGCCGGCAGCCTGGGCCCTGAGCCAGCTCCTGAATCGCGATCCTCGACCGGAGAAAGATTGAGTTACGACCATGCATTCAACCTGCTGGATTCCGACCGAGAGAAACCTTGCAGGGCCAGTCTGGCGACCGATGCTCCACACGTGGATGCACCATTGCTTGAAATCGATGCCATTGAGAAACGCTTTGATGACTTCGTCGCGGTTGATCGCGTCTCCCTCACGGTAAAGGCGGGTGAAACCGTCGGCCTGCTCGGGGTCAATGGTGCGGGAAAAACCACCCTGATGAACATGATTCTCGGCTTGATCTCACCGACTTCCGGATCGATCCGGGCCTTCGGTCAGGACCTTGCCGACCATCGGATCTCGATCCTTGAGCGAACGAATTTCTGCACCACCTACGCGACGCTTCCCGGAAACCTCAAGGTCCGCCATAATCTGGAAATCTTCGCCCGGCTCTACTCGGTGAAGAACCCGAAACAGAAAGTCTCCGAACTACTAGAACTACTGGAGATCTCCAGGCTCGCCGAAAAAATCACCGGCCAGTTGTCCGCAGGTGAATCGACACGCGTCAATCTCGCCAAAGCACTCCTCAACGACCCCCAGCTTCTTCTATTGGACGAGCCAACCGCGTCGCTCGACCCCGACATCGCCGACAAGGTCCGCAAACTCGTCCGCCGGATCCAGAAGGAACGCCATCCCGCAATCCTCTACACCTCCCACAACATGCGGGACATCCACGAAGTCTGCGACCGGGTGCTTTTCCTGCACGAAGGGAAGATCCTCGCCTCGGGAACAGCAGATGAGATTACCGCACAATTCGAAGGCAAGGACCTCGATGAGGTCTTCATCAAAATCGCCCGCAACGAACTCTCCGTGTCGCCAACCTGAGCCATGCTCCGCCCCTCGATCATCCAGGCTCTGGTCACCCGCCAGGTGCTGCTTTTCACCAGGAATCCCGTCAGGGCTTTCGAGCTCTTTTTCTGGCCGATTGTGCAGTTGCTGGTCTGGGGCTTTGTCACCGTCTTCCTCCAGCAGCAGGTCGGTGGCGAAGGCTTCCCGCAGTTCATCACTTTCCTGATCGGAGCCATCATCCTCTGGGACGCACTTTTCCGCTCCCAGCAAGGCGTCGCCATCTCCTTCCTCGAGGATGTCTGGACGAGAAACCTCCTGAACATCTTCGCCGCACCGATCCGAATGACCGAGTACCTCGCGGCCACTTTCACGGTCGGACTTCTGCGGGTCGCAATCACTGCCATCGTCCTCGCCGTGATCGCGCTGCTTGCCTACTCCTTCAACCTCTTCCAGTTTGAGTGGACGCTGATTGCCTTCTACGGAAACCTGATGATGTTCGGTTGGGCGCTGGGCATCATCTCGATCTCGATGATCCTTCGCTATGGCCACGCCGCCGAGTCGCTCGCTTGGGCCGTTCCCTTCATGATCCAGCCCTTCGCCTGTGTATTCTACGGCGTCGAGGTGCTGCCCGTCTGGATGCAATGGGTTTCCCTCTCGATGCCGCCGGCCCACGTCTTCGAAGGGATGCGCGGAATCCTCGCCGGTGAGGGCCTCCAACCGAGCCGTCTTCTTCTGGCCACCGGTCTGAACGTCCTCTATCTCGGCGCGGCCGGGATCCTCTTCAACTACACGCTCGGCCTAGCACGAAAACGGGGGCTTTTGGTGAAAGCCGCGACTTCCTGAATCCGTTCAACCCTTACCATGATGAAATTATTCCGTCCGCTTCCGCTTCTTCTCTCCACCATCATGGCGCTGCCGGCAGCCGAAGAAGGATGGAAGCCCCTTCTCGATGAGTCCCTCAGCAAGTGGGACATTTTCAGGGGAGTGCCTCACGAATCCGTCGATGTTCCCGGGTTTCGCAAGTCGACCAGCAAGGACAGCCGCAGCGGCACCCCGATCGGCCTCGGCAAGGACCCCCTCGGTGTCTTCTCGACCAAGCAGGAGAACGGCGAAACCATCCTTTGCATTACCGGCGAGATCTACGGAGGGCTCAGTACCAAGGAGGAATACGGCGACTACCACCTCAGCTTGGAAATGAAGTGGGGTGAGGAAAAGTGGGAACCCCGCCTCGAAGACCGCCGCGATTCGGGCGTGCTCGTCCACGCCACCGGACCCCACGGCAAGTTCTGGAAAGTCTGGATGGCTTCACTCGAATGCCAGATCCAGGAACATGACTGCGGTGACTTCATCGGACTCGCCGGCGCCAGCGCCGTGATCCGCGTGGGGCCGTCCCCGGCACCCGACAAACGGATGACTTATACGCCTGATGGCGAACCCAAGCGCACCCGTGCCTACATCAACGCCCGCACCGATGCCGACAAACCGAACGGCGAGTGGAACAAGATCGAAATCTACACCCTCGGCGACGACGCCGTTTTCGTGGTCAATGGAGTCGTCAACATGGTCCTGACCGAGTGCAGGATTGGCGGCAAGCCGCTCACCAAGGGCAAGATCCAGATCCAGTCGGAAGCCGCCGAAGTCTACTACCGGGACATCAAGATCCGCCCGATCAAAGCTTTCCCAAAAGAGATCGCACCGCTGGTGAAACCTTGACGGCTGCGATTCGGCGACGCTGACCGCTTGGCCGCGCTTCGTTCACCGCATCCGCGCAATGTAGCGAAGAGGCAGCTTCCCGTAGTAGGCGAGAAGCATCAACTGATGCCGCAGGAAGGTCCGCACCAGTCCAGAGGCCTTCCATCTCCGCCCTGAAGTCGTGACCGATTCCTTCACGACGACAACGGCGCCCCCTTTCTTGAGCCGCTCCACCATGCGCAGGTCCTCCATCACCGGGATCTCCGGAAATCCACCCAGCTTCTCAAATACCGAACGGCGCAGGAAAAGCCCCTGGTCGCCGTAAGGACTCGTCAAAAGTCGGCAACGGAGTCGCACCAGGCCTTCAATCAGGCCCGACGAATCAATCTCGTCGCCAATCCCCAATTGAAACGCCCCGGCAATCACGCCCGGACGCCTTAAAGCACTGATAATGATTTCCTGGTAGCTTGCAGGAGCCAGGGTATCCGCGTGGAGAAATAGGAGGAACTCGCCAGTCGCTGCGGTCGCCGCAAGATTCATCTGCGCCCCTCTTCCCCTCGCGCCGGAAATGACCGTCGCCCCGCAGCCTTCGGCAATCTTGATAGTCCCATCGTTGCTTCCACCATCAGCCACAAGGACCTGCCAAGGCTGCTCCCGATTGAGTTGCTCCAAAGTCGCCTTCAGCCAGGCTGCCTCATTCAAAGCTGGAATAATCACGCTCACTCTCGCCCCCACCGCCATGGCTTCCTCTCCATCGACGAGGTCTTCGGGATCATCCACATCCGGCAACACACCCAATATCGCCACGGACAGGCCGCATCGCTCGACTCGCTGAAGCGTCTGTGCCAGCACCTTCGGCCCACCCCAGGCGATCCCTTCAAAAAGTCGTGGCTCAAGCGCCTTTACACCAATTAGATAGTAACCACCATCCGCCGCGGGACCAAGAACCACGTCCTTCGAGTCCAATGCCTCAAAGGCCTCCGCCAGACGACTCTCGTCAAGCCTCGGACAATCCGTCCCGAGAATCACGACCTTGCCCGCCCCCTCCTCAAATCCCTCCTGACAAACCGAAGCCAGTCTCGCCCCCAGATCCCCCTCTCCCTGGATTTTGAAACACCCGTCACCCAGCCAATCTCGGGCAAGCATCGTACTTCCACCCGTGACCCTAACCTCGAGCTCGGTATCCGGAGAAAGCAGAGCATAGGCCGATGCCCGACCAATGGCATGTCGCGCCAAGCGATCGTGAATCCGGGCGGCCCCCTCTTCCCCAAAAGCAGGAATCAATCGCGTCTTGTTCCGTCCGGCCTCCGGAATGCGGGTCATTACCACCAGCTTCTGTCTCGACGCGGCCAACTTCACTTCTGATTCAGCTCCCAGTCGTAGTCCGTGTAAACCACCTTCAAGCGACCACTCAGAACCGCCTCACGCTCGGATGCGGAAAGGAAGGGCGCGATGAACTTTTCCACACTTCCTGATTTGGCGACGAAGTCTCCTTTGAACCAGTCATAGATCGGAGACAGGTAGAGTCGACCCTTGGATGAATCAACGCGATTCTTGGAGGCGTCATTCATGAAAATCAGCCCCTGCTGATGAAGCTGGGCGTCGAGCCTGGCGGCCTGATAGACTTCATTCCGCAGGCTCGGACAGCCTTCCGATGCGCAGTTGATGGCAAAGTGGGCCCTCGGATCATCATAGTCCTTGCGGATCATCTCGTGCTCAATCTGATCCAGCGTGTAAGTCTTCCCAAAGGCCTTCACCACAGGCTGCTTCCACGGCCCCTTGAATCCTCCGATCTTCTTGATGCTCTTCACCGGATAATAGTCGATCACCAACTTCAAAGTCGCCGCATTGTAGAGATTAATCAGGAAAGCCAACTCCTGCTGATCGTTCCAACTCTTGAACTCCGACTTGGGGACCTTCGACAAGGTATCGAGATAGGCCACCAACGCGCCCTGATCGTTCTTCAATCCAGCGTAGTCGACCTTCTTGTTCGAGACATACTTCTTCAGAACCTTGTCAAAAGCGGCATGGCTCTGATCGAAGGCTCCAGCCAAGGAGCAGGAAAAAAGCAGCGTCAGGGCCACGGCGATCTTGGTGAAAATTGGGTTCGTCTTCATGGTTTGCTTGTTGGGATTCAAAAAAGTCCGGCTCTACGCGGGCGCACCATCAAGTGCGCCAGTACAACTGCTTCCCGCTCCGGCCGTGCAGCCAAAGCAATGGCTTCCCGTCAGAATCGGGACGTCCGAAAGCGATTCAGGGGTCACATCCCATAAAAAAAGCGGTTTGTCGGTCCGTAGCTGCATCTTGAGCATCTGGTTGAAGTCGCAGTCAAAAACCTCCCCTTTCCACCCGATGTTGATCGTGCTCCGACACATCAGTCCGTCCACAGTCGAGGGATTGAAAGCATCCACAATAAGATCCATATACTCCTCCAACATCCCCTTCTCACGAAGATCCGTCGCGAAGCGGGCGATCGGCAGATTCGTGATTGTAAACAGCCGGCTGAAAGTCACCCCATACCGGGCCAGCAACTCCACCTTGTAATCCTCCTCCAGCTCTTTCTGATCCGGTGGCAATGTTGCCCCGATGGGATTGTAAACGAGCGTCAAAGGAAGCCGACTTCCATACCCGACGGCATTCAGTTTCTTGAGAGCACTGATGCTTTTCTGAAACACTCCGTCACCGCGCTGGCTGTCCACATTGTCTTCCAGATAGCAGGGCAAGGAGGCCACCACTTCAACCTCATGCTCCGCCAGATACTCGGGCAGGTAGGCGTGGGTCCTGGTCTCGATGATCGTCAGGTTGTTGCGGTCGATGACATGAGCATCGACCGAGCGCGCCCTCTCGACAAAAAACCGGAAGAACTCGCTGATCTCCGGGGCGCCACCGGTAATGTCCACGATCTTCGGTCGATGCCGGGTGATCCAATCACCGACCTTCACCGCCGTCTCCTCGTCCATCATCTCCGTCCTCCACGGTGAGGCATCAACATGGCAATGGGTGCAGGTCTGATTGCACTTCCGACCCACGTTGATCTGAAGCGTTTCAAAGGTCCCCCGCTTCAAAGGGGTCGAGTGCTCGGACAGTTTGGATTGAAAGAGGTTCATCGATAAGCGGCCAATCTAGGAGCACTGGAGCATAGGAACATTCCGAACAATCCGAAATTTTTCATTAAGAAAGTGCTGAACAAAGAGGAAGTTCGGACACGGATCGTTTTTTGATGGGAATCGGGCCCAACGATTCTTTGCATTGCTGCGGATGCATCGGTGGCCCCGGCAGATGGGCGCAGGGCGATCAAGTTAGGGGAGGGATCGAAATGAATCCGCAGATGGACGCCGATGAACGCAGATTGAAAAGGGCTGTTTTCTTGAGATTTACCCATTTCCCGGCTAAGAGGCATCGGATTCGGGATTAAAATTCAGGATTTCCCGAGATCTGCGTCCATCCGCGTTCATCTGCGGTTGAAAATGGAAGTTCCAAAGGCTAGCGATTCCCCGGCTTGATCGCCCCGGCAGATGGGCGAAGAATTTGCAGCGCGTGACAGCCGTTTTGAGTGCCCGTCTTTCCCTGCTTGTTTTCAGGCCTGCTTCCGAGCTGCGAGCACAAAGTCGCCCAGCCCCAGGATGGATGACTTGGAGTTGGTGGTGGTTCTTGGCCAATCCTCGATCGCGCGTCTTCCGCTGCTTGAAGAGCTTGTTGAGGATGTGAGAGGGGTGTTCGACGAAGGCACGCACCGGGGCTTTCGCCTTTTCTGATGCCAACACCCGGTCTCACCACTCGATACCCACCCCCTCTTCCGGGATCAAAATCCGCTCGCTGATGCCGAGGCGGTCCGCCTCCTGAAGCAACCGGTCCACCGGCTCCTCAGGCGGTTCGTTTCCTAGCGGAAATGTGCCGTAGTGCATCGGAATCATCACCTTCGCACCAATTTCGGCAAAGGCGCGAACTGCTTCCTCCGGGTTCATGTGGACATCCCGTCCACTCGGGGCCTCGTACGCTCCAATCGGCATCAAGGCGACGTCGATATCGGGCAGACGTCGACCAATCTCACCAAAACCATCGAACCACGCGCTGTCACCGCAGTGGAAAACGCTCTTCCCGGCCGCCTCGATCAGGTATCCGCCGTAGTCGCGATGCGTGTCGTGAAGATAGCGAGCCCCCCAATGATGACTCGGGGTATGAGTGATGTGCAGTTCATCAAACTCAACGCGGTCCCAGATCTTCATTTCATGAACGCTGGGAAAACCGAGACGCTTGACCAAGGAACCGCTGCCTCTCGGTACCACAATACCTTCGCGCGCTTGCAGCACTTTGAGGCTCGGCTTATGAAGGTGATCAAAGTGGGCGTGGGTCACCAAGACCAGATCGAGTTCCGGAATATCACGCAATGGCAAGCCGGGACGACGCTGGCGACGCACGAAACCGTGCCAGTTCGCCCAGTTGGGATCGACCATCAAGGCATGATCCGCGAACTGAATGTAGAATCCCGCATGACCCACCCATGTCACCCGGACCTTGCCGGGCTCGGGTGAATTCAGCATCGGAGATTGCTCTTCTCCACCGGGCCGACGGAACATGCCCGGCACGATCCGGTGCCGGAAAAACTTATAGTTCCGCCGCGGCCAACCTTTCTGGGGTTTTAAACCGGAGTATCGAGCCTCGGCCCGTTCACCGTCCATCGGTCCTTGGTCCATGGTTGCAGAGACCCTCAGTGGGTGGCGACGGCTTCTTCGTAGGCTTGCGAAATGCGCGATGCCCAATCTTTCGCCCTAACAGAGAAACTCCGATCATCGCCCGCGTACGATATCCCACGCGACACATTGATGACATCCGGAGCACTCCGCCCGGCCGAAGCGAGGTCGGCAAGATCACCGCCCTGTGCCCCCAGGCCCGGAACGAGCAGCGGGGCGTCAGGCATCTTCGCCAACACCCCACTGGCATTGGTCAGTCCGACCACATAGCCGGCATCCGTTGCCTTCCCCTCGCTCTTCGCCCGCTCACCGAGCGCCGTCACCAGTTCGAAAACCGAGCGCCCGTCCGCCAGCGATTGCCGTTGAAAATCCGCCGAGCCCGGATTCGAGGTCACGGCAAGCAGGTAGATCCCCTTCCCTTCCCAGCCGAGGAAGGGCTCGATCGAATCATAGCCAAGGAAGGGATTCAGCGTCACCGCATCCACCTTCCAATGCTTGAAATAACTATGGGCATAGTATTTCTGCGTCTCTCCAATGTCGCTACGCTTCGCATCAAGGATCACCGGCACCTCCTCCGGCATCCGCCCGAGCAGCTCTTCCAGAATCTCGATGCCCCGCAAACCCATCGCCTCAAAGTAGGCCATGTTCGGCTTGAAGGCGGCAGCCTGCTCCCAGGTCCCGTCCACCAGCTTTCGGAGGAAGTCCGGCACCGCCTCGATCCCGTCATCTCCCGGCCGGGGATCGATCCCGACACAAAGTCGGGACCCGGTGACATCAATGCGTTTTTGAAGACGTTCGGCGTAGCGCATGGTCGGAGTGTGACGCGGCTTTTCCCGGCAGGCAACCTGTGATCGATCCAAGTTCACGGCAGCCGCATCTGCGACCCGCCAAAAATCTTCCGGTTCACGCGGCTTTCCGTGGCAATCACCAGCGCCACGGCCACCAACTGGCCAATGAGGAGCGCCATTTTTGGGCCATGGTCGAGGGTCAGCCACTTGCCAAAACACCCGCAATCAGCGCTTAGCCCGAGCACCCAGGCCTGACCGGACACGAAGATGAACAGCAAGGTCAGTCCCAGCGCACCGCGCGAAGCCCCGCGCGCGAGCCAACCGGTGATCAGGCCCAGCCCCACCAGAATCTCAAACCAAGGCACGACATACGCCACAGGCAAATTCCACGGATCCTTGAGGATCTCGAACGCCGCCACCTGCCGGGAAAATTTGGGAATGCCCTCAATCACCTTGCTCAGGCCAAAAATGAAGAACCACAACCCGAGCCCGACTCGGACGGTGAGAATCGCATAATCCCATGAGCTTTTCGGAGTCATTTTCAATCAAAAACTAGCCGCACTTTCCCGCCCAACCAAGCGCCGAATCCAGTGGACCTTTCGCGCGTTCCAACTAGCTTGACGGGATGCTCCGACAGTCCTTTCTCCTCGTCGCGATTCTGAGCCTTTTTCCTGTCGTGGCCCCAGCGGGATCGAGCCTCAGGAAATCCGATTTCCCCCAATACGACCTGCGCGAGGGCGACATCGTCTTTCAAGGCAATGCCGGTCCCCAAAGCGATGCCGTTCGCGCGGCCACCGATTCACCCTACACGCACTGCGGGCTGGTTTTCGTCCAGAATGGCAAACTCATGGTGATGGAAGCCATCCAGCCCGTGCAAGTGACTCCCCTCGAGCGCTTCATCCAGCGCAGCCTGCCCTCAACCTTCCACGCCAAACGCCTCAAAAACCCGGTCGATCCCGCTTCCTTAGCGAAAGGCCGCGCTTGGGCTGCCAAGCAAGCCGGGCTGCCATACGACGTTCAATTTCAATGGGATGACAAGAAACTCTACTGCTCTGAATTCGTCTGGAAAGCTTACGCCGAAGCTGGTGTGAACCTTTGCGAAAAGCGCCCATTCAAGAGCTACAACCTTGATCGGCCCCAGGTCCGCAAAATCATCGACCAGCGATACGGCGGCATCGACAAGCTCCCTCTCGAAGAACCCGCCGTTTCCCCGGGCGACCTCGCGGCATCTCCGCTGCTGATCGAGGTGCCGAAGCTTTCGAAAAAGCGCTAGATAGGCGCCTCCAGGGTTTTTGAGGTTTAAAGTTTCAGTATTCCGGCTTCCCTCTCCGCGTGCCCGTCACCGAACTTCTCCAACAGCTCGTCCAAATCCCGTCGGTCAATCCCGACAACTCTCCGGGAACCGACCAGACCGGCGAGCAGGAGATCGCCCAATTTCTCGCCAACTGGCTCCGGGATCTCGGCGCCGATGTCACGCTTGAGCAGGTCAAACCCGGGCGCCCGAATCTGATCGCCCGCTTCGCGCCCCTCGACGGGCGACCCCGCATCCTGCTCGGACCCCACCTCGATACCGTCGGCGTCGCCGGCATGACCATCGATCCCTTCGCAGCCGAGATCCGCGACGGCAAAATCTGGGGTCGCGGCACTTCAGATACGAAGGGTCCCATGGCGGCCATGCTTTGGGGACTCAAGGAAAACGCGGAGGCCTTGAAGAACGCCCCCATCGCGATCGACTTCGTCGGCTTCATGGGAGAAGAGTCCGCGCAATGGGGCTCCATCCAATTCGGAGCAACGCATGGCAAGGACTATCAATTCGCCATCGTCGGGGAACCCACCTCACTCGACATCGTTCACACCACCAAGGGATCGCTCTGGGCAACCCTGATAGCCAAAGGCAAGGCCGCGCATTCGTCGCAACCCGAACGCGGCGAGAATGCCATCATCAAGCTCGCCCGAACCATCGACGATCTCCAACAGGACCTCGCCCCGAAGCTCGCCAGCTTCACGCATCCTGTCCTCGGCGGTTCCACCATGAATGTCGGTGTCTTCCGGGGTGGATCACGACCCAACATCGTCCCCGATCATGCCGAAGCGGAAGTCGACATCCGCATCACCCCTTCTCTAACAGAGTCCGGTGGTGCCCTTCAGCTCCTTAAGAAATTCCTGGCAGGTCGAGATATCGAAATCTCCGCACCCGCGGAGAAACCGCCGATGGAGACAGCTTCTAACAACCCATGGATCCAGCGCATCCAAGCCGTGCGTCCGGATTCCCGAGCCGTGGGCGCGCCGTGGTTCTCGGACGCCTCCCACTTGTCAGAAGCCGGCATCCCATCCATCTGCATGGGTCCCGGCTCGATCGATCAGGCCCATACCAAGGACGAGTTCATCGAGATCGCGGAACTCGAAGAAGGCGCCGCGTTCTTCGCCTCTCTTGTTTCTTCACTGCTCACTGATCACTGCTCACTCGGCACTTCTTCATGACCACCGTTCTCGACATCCTCGACAAGGGAACCGCTTACCTGGAAAAACGCGGGATCGAAGATGCGCGACGCAACATGCAGATGCTCGTCGCCCACCAACTCGACTGCACCCGCATGGAACTCTATGTGCGCTTTGATCATCCGATCGACGACTGTCATCTCGAACCCCTGCGGACTGCCCTGAAGAAGCGAGGCGAAGGGATCCCGATCCAGCATCTGTTAGGCACCGTCTTTTTCCGCAATCATGAGTTCAAGACCGACGCACGCGGACTCATTCCCCGACCCGAGACCGAAGAACTCGCCGAGTGGCTGACCAAGAACGTCACCCTCCCGGCCTCCGCTCGCATTCTCGACATGGGCTGTGGTTCCGGAGTCCTTGGGCTGTCGCTCGCAGCGGACTTTCCCGAGGCGGATGTCACCTTGGTCGACGTCTCACCGGAGGCTCTTGCCTTGGCCCGGGAAAACGCGGAGCTCACCGGGATCACTGTCACCATGGTGCAGAGCGATCTCTTCTCGGATCTGCCGGAAGCACCACCTTTCGACCTGATCGTCGCCAATCTCCCCTACGTGCCCGACGCCGAAGAACTCGCCCCGGAGGTCCGACATGACCCCGCTCTGGCGCTTTTCGGCGGAGCCGATGGCATGGACCTGATCCGCCGCTTCATCCCGGAGGCCGCCAAACGCCTCACCCCCGGCGGCTGGCTCGCCTTGGAAATCGGCCATGATCAATCGACCGAAACGGAAAAGCTGCTTCGTGCCGCTTCCCTCACCGACGTCTTGACACTCAAGGACCTCTCGGGCATCCCCCGTTTCCCAATCGCACGAAAAGCCTGAAGCTTAAATTTCTCTAAACAGACCTTGGCGCCCTTGGCGTCTTGGCGTTTCAATTCTCTTTCAATTCAATGGATAAACTTCTCGTTCACGGCGGCACTCCGATTCACGGCACGATCACCATTTCCGGTTCGAAAAACGCCTCTCTCCCCATTCTTGCCGCCACGCTCCTGACCGAGGATGACTGCGTGATCCGCCGCGTTCCCGACGTTTCGGACACCAACTACATGGTCCAGATCCTGACCGGACTTGGCTCAGACGTGGAGCGTTTCTCAGGCACCGTTCGAGTCAACGCGGCTGAAATTTCCGACACCGCGCCCTACGACATCGTCCGTCGCATGCGCGCCTCGGTCTGCATGATGGGACCCCTTCTCGCCCGCAAACACCGCTGTGTCGTCGCTCTGCCCGGTGGCTGCGTCATCGGTGACCGGCCGATCGACCTCCACATCCGTGGCCTTGAAGCCCTTGGGGCCAAGGCCGAAGTGGAAGCCGGAAACGTGATTCTCTCCGCTCCCAACGGCCTCAAGGGCGCAACGATCGACCTTTGTGGCGACAACGGGCCCACCGTCCTCGGCACCGACAACGTGATGATGGCGGCGACCCTCGCCGAGGGCACCACCACCATCACCTCAGCGGCCTGCGAACCTGAAGTCGTCGATCTCGCCGATTTCCTCAACGCCATGGGAGCCAAGGTTAGCGGTGCCGGCACTCCGGTAATCACGATCGAAGGCGTCGAAAAACTTCACGGCTGCGTTCACAACGTCATCCCCGACCGCATCGAAGCCGGCACCTTCATGGCCGCCGCCGCCCTCGCTGGCGAAGGCGTGACGCTGCGTCGCGTCAACGAAGGCCATCTCGCCTCGATCACCCGTGCCCTGCGCAAGGCCGGCCATCAAGTCCACTTCAACGACTCGGGCGATGTCTGCACCGTCCACCGCGGAGAGACCCCGATGCCCGCGGAAATCGTCACCGAACCCTACCCCGGCTATCCCACCGACATGCAGGCCCAGATGACCGCGCTTTTTGTCACCACGCCGGGCACCAGCGTCGTTGTTGACACCATCTTTCCGCAACGCTTCATGCACTGCGCCGAACTCAAGCGCATGGGAGCCGACATCACCCTCAGCGATGGCAAGGCGATCATCAAGGGAGTCGAAGGCCTCAGTGCCGCTCCCGTCATGGCCAGCGACCTGCGCGCCTCCGCCGCACTGGTCCTCGCCGCTCTAACAGCCAAGGGCACCACCGAGATCAACCGGCTCTACCACATCGACCGGGGCTACGAGCACATCGATGAAAAGCTCCTCGCCCTCGGTGCCAACGTCGAGCGGGTCAGGGAATAGGGAAAGCGGCTTTGCAAGCCGCCCGCCTCGCCTCAGAGCGCCGAAACAACTTGCCAAGCCCTCACCCCACAACCCACCTCACCCACAGGCGGGCGAGTTCCAAACTCGCTTTCCTCAGAGCCGCCTCATTCGGTAGAGTGGCTTTGCAAGCCGCCCGCTTCCCCTCAGAACTCCGAAATACCTTCACAAGCCACCACCATGGCCTTCTTCAATCCAGAACAGGACACCGAGAAGCACCGCCACAACCTCCCCCACTGGCAACAAAACAAGGTGTGGATTTTTCTCACCTACCGGCTCGCCGACTCGCTTCCCCAAGTGATCCTTGCCCGCTGGAAAGAGGAACGCACCACATGGTTCGCCCACCACCCCGAGCCTTGGGACGAGAATACCGAAGCGGAATACCATCAGCGATTCACCGACCGGATTGATCGCTGGCTCGATCAAGGTCACGGCTCCTGCCTCCTGCAATCTCCAGAGAATGCCCAGATCGTCGCCAACGCCTTCGAACACTTCGACGGCGAGCGCTATCGCCTCGTTCGATACGTGGTGATGCCGAACCACGTCCATCTTCTCTTTCATCCTCTCGCGTGTCATCGACTCCCCGATCTCGTCCACACGTGGAAACGCTTCACCGCACGAGAAATCAACAAACGTGAAAACCGTAGCGGTCCGCTGTGGATGGCCGACTACTATGATCGTCTGATCCGCAGTCAAAAGCATTTCGACTGGGTCCTGCGCTACATCGAAAATAACCCCGCAGCACTATCCCCCGGATCTTATCGGCTGGGCCCCCACTAAGGAAAGCGGCTTTGCAAGCCGCCCGCCTCGCCTCAGAGCGCCGAAACAACTTGCCAAGCCCTCACCCCACAACCCACCTCACCCACAGGCGGGCGAGTTCCCAACTCGCTTTCCCTACACCTTCTTCAAGATCCCATTCGAATCACCGAAGTTCCGTTCATCGAGACCAAACTCCTTCAGCATCCGCATGTAGAGATTCGACATGGGAATACCATCCACCTCCACGTGGCGTCCGGCCTTGAACGCTCCGCCACCGTGCCCAGCAAGAACGACCGGAATATTGTCGTTATTATGACGATTGCCGTCCGCAATGCAGCTGCCGTAAACGATCATCGAATTGTGGAGCAGGCTCTTCCCGTCGATGTCCTCGACAGCATTCATCTTGTCCAAGTAATACGCGAAGTGCTCCATGTAATAGCGGTCAATCTTCGCGATCTTCTCCAGGTTGGACTTTTTCCCTTGGTGATGGGACAGACTGTGATGGCCTTCGGAAACACCGATTTCCTGAAGACTCCGATTGCTGCCTTCGCGCTCCATGATGAAGGTTGAAATCCGTGTCGAGTCCGTTTTGAAGGCGAGCACCATCATGTCCATGAGAAGCTTCATGTGTTCACTGTGACTCGAACCCCGGTCCTGAGGAGCATCCACCCCCGGGTCCGATGGCAGGCCCAGTGCTTCGACCTTCTCAATCTGTCGCTCAATCTCGCGAACCCCCGTGAGATACTCATCCATTTTCTGACGATCATTGCGACCAAGGTGTCGGTGAAGTGCCCTGGCATCCTCCTCGACGAAATCAAGCAGCGACCGCTTCGAAGCGTAGCGTTGGCCGAGGCTATTCGCCCGCTCTTTCAAATCGCCCGATCCGAACAGACGCTCAAAGACCGCACGAGGATCTGCCTCGGGCGTCATCGGCTGGGTCTTGGAACGCCAGGAAATATTGTACTGATAAGCGCAGGAATACCCCGAATCACAATTTCCAGACTTTCGAACACCCGCAGTGGTGAGTTCAAGGGACGGAAATCTTGTCAGATCGTGGGCCGCATTTGCCGCGACTTGGTCCACGGAAATCCCGAGCTCAATGTCTGATCCTGCCGTTTTCTTAGCGCGCTGACCTGTCAGGAAGGTCGCGCTGCCGCGAGCGTGGTCCCCCGGGCCGTCATTGCCATTCGTCGCGTTCTCATGGTTGAGACCACTCAGCACCTGATAATGATCCTTGAGGTGCTCCACGGGGGCAAAAGTCTCCCCGGCCCGGTAACTGGAGCCACTCCCTGAAGGACGCCAATTCTCAAGATTGACTCCGTTCGGAACGTAAAGATAGGCCATCCGAAGCGGAGCTCCACTCGCTGTGGTCCCCAGCCCATGGACGCTAGTCCCTGCGGCGAGCAGAGGTCGGAATGACTCCAGCGCAGGAAGCGCCATGGAAATGCCTACTCCGCGGAGGAAACCCCGACGACTCAGCTTGCTAAAATCCTGCTTCATGACTCCTAGTATACATTAATTCTCACCAATTTGTTCAATCGAACCAAATTTTCTCACTCGCTGCCCCGTCGTTTCTGGAACGGAGCGCTCTCAATGATCGCCATGATCAGCTCGTCGAGCTGACCATTATTCTTCTTCAGGTGCACGACGAGCGAATCAATCGTCGTCGCATCATAGTATTCCACCCCTCGACCAATCGCATAGGTCAGGAGCTTTTCCGCGAGGCAGCGATAGAAGTCATCACGTCGGCTGGTGGCCAGAATCTCCTTCAGTTCCGCCACGTTGGCGAAGGTCTCCCCGGTAAGCAGAACGCCTCCCGCATCGATCGGCTTGCCATGCTCTTCCCGACGGAAACGCCCGAGCGCATCGAAGTTTTCCAGACCGAGGCCGATGGGGTCCATGCGCGCGTGGCAGCCCCGACAATCAGGGTTATCCCGATGCACCTTCATCATCTCACGCATCGTGAGCTGCTCGCCAGTCTCCCCGGCCGCTTCCTCAAGTTCAGGGACATTGGGCGGTGCGGGAGGGGCGGGCGTTCCGAGAATGTTATCCAACACGAACAAGCCGCGCTTCACCGGTGACGTCCTGGTCGGATTCGAAGAAATCACCAGATACGAACCTTGAGTCAGGACACCGCCCCGCTCTGGATGCTCGGTCAGATCGACCGGCACAAAATCCTCACCGACCACCCCTTCCACGCCATAGAGATTGGCCAAACGTTCGTTCAGAAAGCTGTAGCGCGCGGAGATCATCTCCTCCACCGGACGATCATTCCGCAAGATGAAGTCGAAAAGCATCTCGGTCTCCTTCCTCATGTCTTCAAGCAATTGCACATTAAAAACCCGCGAACTCTGGTGCCCAAAGCGAACCCCGAGAATCTTGTGAGGACGAATCGGTGCCGTTGTCACGTCGCGCGTCTGGAGCCACTGACCAACAAAGCTGCTGACGAGCCTCTCAGAGCGTGGGTCCTTCAGCATCCGCTCCACCTGCGCCTCCAGATTCTCCCTGAGCTTCCCGTTGAAGGCGAGACTGAGCAACTCGTCATCCGGAACCGACGACCAAAGGAAAAATGAAAGTCGCGCGGCAAGGGCATACTCATCGAGTGGGACCACCATCTCCGGATTGTTCGGCTCCGGCTGAATCTCGACACGGAAAAGAAAGCGCGGCGAACACAGACAGGCGATAATCGCCTCGCGGATTCCGTCTTCAAACGACTTGCCCGGCAGGGCGTCCGTTGTTTTCACAATTTCAACCAGGCGATCAATCGTCGGCTTCTCGATCGGCCGGCGGAAGGCCCGGCTGACAAAGCTCATCATGATCTTCCGAGCATATTTTTCCTGCTCCATGGCACCCTCGGGCGGATCGCCATCGACGAAAATCATTTGATGTCCTTTCGAATATTCGCGCACCTCCCCATCCAGCGGTCCGCGAACAACGACCTGGTGCAGCGTCAGCGCCTGCTCCTCCTGATCTTCGGCCGGAGGCTTTCGCGGTGAAAGCTTTACCTCGAACAACTGCTTCCCCTTCTTGAATTCCACTTCGCCAGTCAAACGAATGACGTCGGCCTGGTCCCATCCCATCAGCACCTCTCCAAGTTCCTGTCCACCACAAGTCATCTCAAGCAAGGCGGACTGATCGGTGGCATCCCGGGCACCTCGGATCGCATACTCAAGCGTCACCTCATACCTGCCATCCAACTCAATCTCATGACTGGCCTGCACCATGGACTCCTCGGAAAAAGGAATCCAGCGCCCGGTCTCATTCACATCGTTTGGCTCGTGGAAATCCTTTCCAGGCACGCGTCGCACCGGCACCTGGGCATTTTCCCCCTTTGGCAGAGCCCGGAGGACGATCTCCTCCGCGGCCCCGATGTATTTTTCCATCAGCAAGGGCGAAATCGAAAGCACATCACCATTGTTGTCGAATCCGTAGCCCGAGTCGTCCGGCGGAAAGTAATCCTCCACTTCAAAGTCCACCCCGAGGAGATCGTTAACCGCATGGCGATATTCATTCCGGTTCAAACGGCGGATCGTCACCCTGCCCGGATCGGGATTCTCCG
The DNA here is from genome assembly GCF_049672945.1 of Haloferula sp. NCBI lineage: Bacteria > Pseudomonadati > Verrucomicrobiota > Verrucomicrobiia > Verrucomicrobiales > Verrucomicrobiaceae > Haloferula > Haloferula sp. The sequence goes on from NZ_JBATWY010000103.1 coordinate 48,591, forward strand.
GATCGAGCCTGAAAACCGTCTGCTCGATCCATGAGACGAGCTTTTGCTTCTCATCGATCGTAAACTGATCCTCATCGGATGGCGGCATGATCTGGCTCCTGATGTTCCGCCAAATCGGTAGCCAGTGATCCAGATCGCCCAGATGCGCCCCGAGATCCCCAAACTCGTCCATGGCGAAGTCCCCTTCCGAAGACCCATCCCCGTGGCAGCTGTAGCAGTAGATGTCCAGAAGCGGCGCGATCTCCTTTTGGTACACCTCTTCAGGCGAAGCGCTCAAAAGCCCCGTCAGAGTGAAAAGCATGACCCCAATCCTCAGCATCATTTAATTACTCACAAATAGGGCAATTCTGTCGCCAATCCACCAGGAATTCATCGCTACCACTTTCGGGGGATGCCAAAACAGAACGGCCGCCACCCGGAGTGGGGTAGCGGCCGATTCGTAAGCTTCGTTCGTGGCAGGAATTACTTCCCGGCGCGGCGCTCTTCCTCGCGCTTCTTGGCAGCCGCGATGACTTCCTCGGAGACGTTCTTCGGACATGCCGCGTAGTGGCTGAACTCCATCGAGAACTGGCCACGACCGGAGGTCATGGTGCGCAGGTCACCGATGTAGCCGAACATCGCGGAAAGCGGTGCCTCAGCCTTGACGCGAACACCACCCGGAGTCGGCTCCTGGCCCTGGATGATGCCACGGCGACGGTTGAGGTCACCAATGACGTCACCGATTTTCTCCTCAGGAGAGAAGACATCGAGCTTCATCATCGGCTCAAGCAGCTGTGGGCCCGCCTTTGGCATCGACTGACGATACGCCGCCTTGGCAGCGATTTCGAAGGCGATGGCCGAGGAGTCCACGGCGTGGAAACCACCGTCGGTAAGTGTCACCTTAAAGTCCAAACACGGATAGCCAGCGAGCGGTCCCTTATCGACTGAAGTCTTGAAACCCTTGTCAACCGCTGGAATGTATTCCTTCGGCACGTTGCCACCGACGACAGTCGATTCGAAGACAAAGCCCGAACCCACTTCTCCAGGCTCAATGGTGTAATCGATCTTGGCGAACTGCCCCGAACCACCCGACTGCTTCTTGTGGGTGTAGCTGTCAGTGACGGGCTTGGTAATCGTTTCACGATAAGCCACCTGAGGCGCACCGACCTCAACCTCGACCTTGTGGGTCCGCTTGAGAATGTCGATCTTGATGTCGAGGTGAAGCTCGCCCATGCCCTTGAGGATCATCTCATTGGTTTCCTCGTCGGTTTCAACGCGGAACGAGGGATCTTCCTGAATCATCTTGCCGATGGAGTTTGCCAGCTTCTCAGCGTTGGCTTTGTCCTTCGGCGCGACAGCGATCGAGATCACCGGATCCGGGAAAACCATCGGCTCAAGGGTCGCAGGATTCTTCTCATCGCAGAGCGTATGACCCGTCTGGACGTTCTTCATGCCGACGATCGCAACGATGTCACCCGCTTGGGCCATATCGACTTCATTGCGGTCATCCGCGTGCATTTCGACCATGCGGCTGATCCGCTCGGACTTGCCGGTGAAGGAGTTCAAAACCGTGTCGCCCTTCTTGATCGTTCCCGAGTAGATGCGGGTGAAGGTCAGAGCGCCGAACTTGTCGTCCATGATCTTGAAGGCAAGTCCACGGAACGGCGCGCTGGCATCAGGCTTGGCGAAGAGGCCGGTCTCATTGCCCTCCGCATCCACTTCAGGAAGCGGCTTCACTTCGAGTGGGCTTGGAAGGAAGTCGACGACGGCATCAAGAATCGGCTGAAGACCCTTGTTCTTGAAGCTCGATCCGCAGTAGGTCGGGAAGAAGGCAAGATCGATCGTGCCCTTGCGGATGCACTTCTTGAGAGTCGCGATGTCGGGCTCATTGCCTTCAAGGTAGGCTTCCATGACGTCGTCATCCTGCTCCACAGCGGACTCCACCATCGCCGCCCGATACTCTTCGGCCTTCTCGACCATGTCAGCGGGGATGTCGGTAATCTCAAAATTTTCAGGCTGGCCGGAGTCGTCCCAGATGTACGCCTTCATCGTCAGAAGATCGACCACACCCTTGAAGTCGCTTTCCGAACCGATTGGCAGCACCATCACGAGCGGATGGGCACCGAGCACTTTCTTGACCTGCTCCACGACGCGATAGAAGTCGGCACCGATCCGGTCGAGCTTGTTGACATAGATGATCCGGGAAACCTTCGAGTCGTTGGCGTAACGCCAGTTGGTCTCGGATTGGGGCTCAACGCCGCCTGATCCGCAGAACACGCCGACACCTCCGTCGAGCACCTTCAACGAACGGTAAACCTCGATCGTGAAGTCCACGTGACCTGGAGTGTCGATGACGTTGAACTGGCAACCCTTCCAAAAGCAGGTGGTCGCAGCGGATTGAATGGTGATACCACGCTCTGCCTCCTGGTCCATGAAGTCCATGGTGGATGCTCCGTCGTGGACCTCACCGATTTTGTGGATCTTGCCTGTCAGCTTGAGAATCCGCTCCGTGGTGGTCGTTTTTCCGGCGTCCACGTGGGCGAAAATGCCGATATTCCGATAATTGGTAAGGTCCTTCATGTCTTGAGTCTTGCGTAGGTGTTTCGCGACCAGATCGCGAAGCGGCGAATTGCTAGCGGACCGGGCGGATTTGGCAACCCCGGACTCTCGAAATTCCAGCCTTTTCCAGGATCCTGACGGCGGATCAACGATCCATCGCAACAAAACCCTCATTGTCAGCACCCTCCTTGCGTGCCGAACCCGGGATTGAGGCCGATTTCTTCACGCCGCTCCCTCATCAGTCTCCCACGACGCTGACCACGATCTGCCGCTCATGCGGGGCGTCCCGGTGCTCGAACAGGAAGATCCCCTGCCAGGTTCCAAGCGCCATCCTGCCATTCACGACCGGAATCACCTCACTCGTCCGGGTCAAGGCCATGCGGATGTGACTCGGCATGTCGTCCGGACCTTCGTGGGTGTGCACGAAATAAGGAGTGTCCTCCGGCACCAAATGGTCAAAGAAGGCTTCGAGATCCCTGCGAGCACTCGGATCCGCGTTTTCCATGATCACCAGACTCGCAGAAGTATGCCTCACGAAGACGGTCACGGTTCCCGTTGTGATTCCACTTTCCGCGACGATTTCCGCCACTTCCCCGGAAATCTCGTAGGTTCCCTTTCCTCGACTCCGACAAACAAATGAGGCGGCATGCGCTGACATGCCCACGCTGCTAACAAGTCGCCATCCCCGGCACAAATCGAAAGGCGGCCGACTCCTCGTAGGGCGATCAAGTTAGGGAAAAATCGGGCTCCCATTGAGTTTTTTCGGACCGAGATGGATAGGATGGGTAGGATTCTGGAGTCATTGTCCTCAGTTTTAGGCCAGAATCGGAGCTCACTCATCAAGATGATCCGATTCCATTGCTTTCATCCTGCCCATCCTATCCATCCTGGTCCGATTTCTTCCCTGGCTTGATCGCCCTGCTACTCCTCGAACTTGTGGACTCCGAAACCCTTCGAGTCCGTGAAATTGCTAACGCCAAAGTAGCCACCCGTCATCTTATTCGTTTCCACCACCAGATTCGCTGAGGTGAGCTGGATTTCTGGACCACCAACCTCCAGAATCCATGTCCATGAAGCAAAAGTCACGTCGGCGATACACCGCCGAATTCAAATCGCAAGCCGTCGAGTTGCTCCAAGCGGGAAGGCCAG
>NZ_JBATWY010000104.1:0-4905 GCF_049672945.1 Haloferula sp.
CTCAAGTATCTCGATTACAGGAAGCCCGGCGAATACGGCGATCCCAAGCAAAAGGAGTTTCAAGTCCTGATCGATAACTCACTCAACAAGGAACTCATCGAGGAGCCCGAGCGTGGACTGCTACTCGACCTAAATACTGGAGCTCTAGTAAAACTCAGCTGGCACCATGACTACGTCACCAAGGAAGGCAGCCAATTTCCGGAACGGGTGATCGTCGACCTCGAACCGATTACCAAGGAACAGGCCGACTCACTACTCTCGCCCTGAGAATTTCGACATCACGATCAGTTGGGAGATGCGCCGGGAAAGGGGATGATCCTGCTACCGGATTCCAAAAAGCAGGGCGGATCAGCCGCGAGGTGCTTCTCGAACGCGGTTCTGGGAATCACTTCTTCAATCGCAAACATCGGGGTTTGGTTGAGCTCACTGCACAGCACTTCCAAGGAAGGATCAGGTTTGGCGAACAGATCGAGTGCACAGCGAATCAACTCGTTCTGACTGCCGATCAGACTGCGTGGTTGTCCTCTCACCAAACTAAATGTCCCTCCCGGAGGCCAGACCAGCTCACCATCAAATTTCCCGATCTCTTGCTCAAGAATCTGTGAAAACATCGACACCAGCGACTCGATCCGGTGGTCGGAATTCGGAACGATGATGGAATACAAGGTCCGGGCATTGGTGAGCATGAAATAGCGGGTCTTGCTTGGAACATGCTCGGCCACCAGATCGCACCGCCAACAACTCGACCAGTGACCCTCACCGACGAAATCGTCCGCTTTGGGAAGTTTACTGCTGGCGACCTTGAAATGCCTGGCTGCCTTGCCGCTGAGCATCAGCACCAGGTGGACTTCTCCTTCGGATTCTCCCGCTTCATCCCCCAGCTCCGCCTCTCCAAGCTCTTCAGGATCCCACACATCGTCGATATCAATGGAAGGGTCGTTGTAGCGCTTCAGGTACCGGAGCCAGCGACCCTTGGAGCTTTCGATCAATGCCCTCAGTTCCTGATGCCTTTCCTTGTCCAAGCTCCCGACCGAGTGCAGGTAGTCGTAAAATTTCTGAAAGGTCTCCACATTCGCCAACAAGGAACGCTCGTCCGACCACGTCGCCTTCCGGATAAACCAGCTCCCGAGAAAATCGCTCACCTCGTCGAATCCTTCCGCCAGGCCCTGATCCTGATAGTCGATCAGGTAGACATTCGCGAAAAACTCAAGTCGATCGATGTGGTCGCACGACACCCTCTTTCCCACTCTCTTCGCGATGAGGTATTCGTGAAAGCCGTGAAAAAGCGGCAGGTTGGCGGCCTCCAGTTCCTCTCTGCGTTGGTCGTAGGAATCCATCTCAGGCCCCAAGGAAAACCGCCTTGGCTCAATCTGTCGAGCGGCGGGATTTTAATCGGCGACATTCATCGCTCTCCATCGCCGTAAAGAGTTTCGCCTCGTCCCACCTTCGCAATCGAATGCAGGCAACCGAGAAACGGGTGCAGGAATCGAAGGCATCAACTGAGGAGCTTGCCTCAATAGACCACGACCCATCAATCCCGGAACGCACTCGAAATCCGCCCCGTTGTGACACCACCCGGACAAGCCACAAACCTTTGCTGGATCAGGCTTTCTGACGCCTATCATTTCTGTTTGCCTGGCAATTTATTAGCCGACGGCATCCACCCGACGGCGGAGGGGCAGGTGAAGGTGGCGGAGAATGTTTGGGTGGCTCTGAAGCAAGTGATCACGGAATAGGTAGCATTTCACGATTCATCCTATCGAAAGCGCTACATCTTGTGCCGTCTCCCAATTCAACAGCTGCATTCTGTGGTGCCGCTACAGCGCAGTTTACTTTACGTTTCGAAAGATCTAGGTTCCCGAGACGTCCCGAATTTTAGCTTCATGCGAACAACTTAGAGGAAATGCCACGCAATTCAGAAAAGAAAAAGCCCAAGAAAGTATCTGGGAAGCCTATTGAAAACGACGCGAAGCCCCGCGTCCTTGACCTGTTTTCGGGAGCAGGCGGGCTCTCCTGTGGTTTAGAGCAGTCTGGATTCGAAATTGCTGGGGGAATCGACTTTTTCCCAAAGGCAATCGAATCATTTGAAGCCAACCACCATAACGCAAGAGGACTGGTTGCAGATCTTACCAAAACCTCGATCAAAACGATCGAAAACATAGCCGGAGGAGACATCGACTTGATCGTTGGGGGTCCCAGTTGCCAAGGCTTCTCAACAGCAGGCGGCTTGAGCAAACAGATTGGCCGAGACGAAAGTGACCCGAGAAACAACTTATTCTCTGACTACGTACGAATCGTAGATCACTTTCAACCCTCGTGGCTGATCTTCGAAAACGTCCCCGGACTTCTCCTGTATCGGCAAGGAACTGTTGCGCTTTCAATAGTGAGTGCCCTCAATGCCATTGGTTACAAAATTGTCCCAATGATCTTATTGGCCGCTGATTACGGAGTTCCACAACTCAGGCGTCGCCTAGTCTTTGTCGGCACTCGTACTGGTAGCGATATACATTTTCCAGCCCCAACTCACGGAGACGAAAATCTCTGGGCAAACTACTCACTACCTTTCGCACACCTCTCAAGACTTTCAACAGATGATCAAATCCGACATCCTCACGTCACCTTCGAACAGGCATGCAGTGATCTCCCGAAGTTATCTGAAGGCGAGACCCTTCACATGGTGCCTTATGCAGGAAGGGCGACTACCGATTATCAACGCCAGCTGCGACAAGGTCTAAAACTAGTCCGACAGCATCAAGCTGACCGCTTAGCGGACCTCGACCGATACGCCGCCAAGCATTTGTTACCTGGCGAAAACTGGAGAGCACTTGTTAAACACGATATTCTCCCCCCTCGCTTCAAAAAGATTCGACCATATGATGCCACGACGATGCTGAAGCGGCTTCAAGGAGACAAGCCTGCTTACACAATTACCACGAAGTTTAACGAAGCAACGACCGGAGCATTTATACACCCATCTCAACCAAGAACCTTGAGTATACGCGAGGCCGCAAGAATCCAGTCATTCCCCGACCGATTTTCCTTTTCTGGCACTTTTGGTCACATCCGAACCCAAATAGGAAACGCGGTTCCTCCACTACTCGCTAAGGCTTTAGGAGAAGCAATTCTACCCCAAATAATGCGAAGTGAGTTTAATAAAGAAATTCCGGCAATCCGCCCCACGATAACAATTTCCAATTCAATTTCGGAAGATGAAATACTCCAACTAAAAGGTGCCGGAAAGCAGATGCACCAACGTAAAAAGAAAGACCCAAAACAGTTGGAGCTCATCAAATCAGCCAATTAGACCTAGTATGGCATACATCACCCAGGAACTTCTTGGCACCGCAATTGTTTCCCTGACGGAGCGGGCTCACCCCTCCGTAATTCCTATCCTCGCCCTCAGCAAAGAAGCAGGATCAGGTGGATTCAGTTCCCGATCTGCTGCGCAAACGGATGTCTTAGACTCCATTTTTAGTGTGCCTGACAATGACACACCACTATGGTATGTCCCTCTTGGTCCCAGCCGAGGCGCTAAAACAGAAAACGGTCGCTGGCGAAGTCCCGCGAAGAACTATGTGGGTCGCTCGCTTCAGGTAATGACAAAAGACCTAAGAGACGCTGGAGTCTACACCGTCTCGGAAGATGAAGTATCATTAGCCCCCGATGCTTCCGATAAGATCCGCGCGTTTCTAGTTAAAAAGGGTGTTGAAGATCGGGTTCCCGTTTGGCCGTTTGCCGTCTGGCGATACAAGAACGAGGAAATTGAGAACATTGATTCGGCCGTGGAGTCGTTCTGGAGTGAGTATTCGCTCGATCAACTTAGTGATGTTTTCGACAAAGAACTCCGACCATCAGAACTTGCAGAAGCCCTTCGTAGTTCTGCTCTGCCATCGGAAGCAATTCTAGAGAAGCTTGATCCCCTGCCTTCTCAAATATCGGAACCAGCAGAAGCGCCGTATTCCACGGATGTCGAAGAGGGAATCGCGTCAATAGTTGGAGCCCAGCTCAATTCAACAGGCACAATAGACGCCGGTGGTAAGCCAATTCAATTAATTCTCCACGGTTGCCCAGGCTCAGGGAAGAGCTTCAAATTGGAAACCTACTCATCCTCCGTAAACTATAAATTCAGGACAGTCATCCATCCAGAGACTCGGTATTCTGATTTTGTCGGCGGACTTCGCCCTGTGACTATCTGGCGCGTGGAGAATCCAACTCCAAGCTTCGTCGGACTAAATAGCACTCCACCGGGTGATCCTCGTGTAGTCTACCAATTCGTTCCTGGCCCACTCCTTCAAGCATACTATCTTGCATGTTTCGAGCCTGAGCGTTCGGTCGTATTGATCGTTGAAGAGTTGAGCAGAGGCAATCCAGCACAAGTATTCGGAGACATCTTGCAACTCATGGATCGCACCGAAGAAGGCATGGGCCACGTCAAAGCCGGGGCAAGCGTCTACACCATAGATCCCCGACCGGATGTCAAAGCTTGGCTTATTGAGAATGATATAGTTACCCCTGGTTCAGATTCCTTGGGGAAACTACGGTTCCCCCCCAATTTATTTATTTGGGCAACAATGAATCGTGCCGATCAGAATGCCCGACAACTTGATTCAGCCTTTCTTCGCAGATGGGCACGGGAGCATTGTTCATGGAAGCAGCCAAATGCCGCTTGGGATAAGATTGAGATACCCTACGGAGGCGGCAAAACTAAATGGGGGCATCTTCGCAGCTCAATCAATCAACGCCTTGTGGAAACGGGTGGCCTGCTTGAGGACAAGTTCATTGGCCCATACTTCATCCCACGTTCCCGCCTAACAAATGCACATTATTTATTCGAAGATCTATGGGGTTACTTGTGGCACGAAGTTCTCAAATCACGAGCTTCTGACTTCTTCGAGTGTTCAACAC
>NZ_JBATWY010000105.1:0-5514 GCF_049672945.1 Haloferula sp.
ATCCCGAAGGTCGGGAGGCAACAACATGGGCGAATCGTGGTCGATATTGACGAACTTGGCTGCCATGCCCCGAGCATAGCAGCCGCTATCCAATTCGTCACTGGTCTAAGTCCGACAGACTGCTAGCAAACAAGTCAGTCGAGGGTTGATTGGAAACCTCGAAGACTGGAGGAGAGTGGCGTGATTATTGTATTCTTATGACTGAGATTGAAGTGGTGGATGCCTTCAATTCAACCCGGCAGAGCACCTTTGCGGTGACGCGCGGAACAAAAAACACGAAGTAGAAACTGGTTCGTTTTTATCAACGACTTCAAACCAGCTGTCAAGCAGCCAATCAGTTAGTTTTCAGCAAAGGGGGTATGAACCGGGAACATCGGTTGCAAACTAACCGGAACATGGATGACTTTTCCCGGGGTAGGCTCCGCGTTGCCGCGCCAACCCCGGGCTGAAATCCGTAAGCCCGTTGGGCTAGCGTCGCGGACAAAGGAATTGAATACTGCGCTTCGCTCGGAAGATCGCCAACTAACCGTGAAGCGCGTTCAACACCGCCTGAGGCTCCCGGTCAACGACACGGAGAAGCGCTCTCGCCGGACCTTCCGGCGCTCTCCTGCCCTGCTCCCAATTCTGGAGGGTCCGTACACTGACTCCGATGATCGCCGCAAATCGCGACTGAGAAAGACCAAGTCGCTCGCGAATCACCTTCGGATCAGGCTCTTCAACTTTGAAAACCCTCGATGGCTTCCACCTCCCTCGCCGGACCTCCCCGGCCTGCCGGATACTTTCGCGAAGTTTGGTGAAATCTTCTTCGTTCATAAATCGGCTGAATGCCGTCCGCCCCGGAAATATACGCCAATGGCGCATAGAAATGGAGCTAATTGGATGGACATGGATAAAATTGGAGGAACCCCTCGCCCCCCCCTAACGCAAACCTCTTGCATCTGCACCCTGTCGGCGTGAAGTTCCATCCCGCCCATGCGAGGTTCTCCGCTCATCCGCACGCTCATCGTCTTGATCACACTCATTGTGGCAGGAATCGGACTGAGCTCGCTTGGCTCCCGCCGTCCCGCTGACAATAGAGCCCAAACAACGACTCCCTCGGAGCCCCAAGCCAATCTTACAAGCGTCACCTCCCCCTTCGTCCTGACCCTTTCCGCCCCCGCCAAGTCGGTCACCCTCGAAAGCCTCGGCCAGACCTACCCCTTCGACGCCAGTTCCCAAACCATCTCCGGCAGCCTCCCCATTGAACTAGGCCACCCGACTCTTTTCATCGATATCGAATGGGCGAATCAGGACCCGTCCCCACGCTTCGCAAAACTCGTTCTCGAACCCAATGGCTTCCCGACCCAGACCAAAACCTTCGACGCCACCGGCGATCTCTCCGACGTTTGGGAACTCCACCTGCATCACGACGAGCATGAGTGAAGCACACCACGATTGCTGCGACCACCACGACCACCACCACGAGTTGGTGGTCGAGAACCTCTGCGTCCAATACCGCAACATCGTCGCGCTCGATAACGTCAACTTCGCCACCTCCTGCGGCAACCGTGTCGCGCTCATCGGAGCGAACGGCGCGGGAAAATCCACTTTGATCAAAGCCATCGCCGGACTCGTCCCCCGCTCATCCGGCAGCATCCTGTGGCGCCAGACCGCGGTGAGAAAATGGTCACGTGAATTCGCCTACCTTCCCCAGCGCGAAGAAGTCGACTGGTCATTCCCGATCACTGTTAGAGGCCTCGTCGAAATGGGCCGCTATCCCCAGACCGGCATGTTCACACGCTTCAGTGCCGCCGATCACCAAGCCGTCGACCAGGCACTTGAGACCCTTGAAATGAACGAGCTTCAGAACCGCCAGATCCGTGAACTCTCCGGCGGACAGCAACAGCGCGCGTTCCTCGCCCGGGCGATCGCCCAGGAAGCCCACGTCCTCCTTCTCGACGAACCTTTCACCGGCCTCGACCGCCGTGCCTCCTCCCAACTGGCGGACTTGCTGGAACGCCTCGCCCACGAAGGCCGTCTCGTCATCGCCTCCCACCACGACCTCAACACTGCTCCAAGCCTCTTCGACGAAGCCCTGCTCCTCGCCACCCACCAAATCGCCTTCGGACCTGCCAAAGACATCCTTACCGAAGCCAACCTCGACACCACCTTCGCATGATGATGGGTAACGAGTTGGTCGCACGGTGCTTCGGGCCTTTTGGGGTCAGGATTCAGGGAGCAGGGGTCAGAAAGACAAAAGACAAAAGGCAAAAGGTAACGCGTGAGCGTCTTCTTCTAGCTGATCCCTATCCCCTGAATCCTGACCCCAAGAAGCCAAAACCACTCACCCACCTCACTGCACCCAAAGCCCCCCAAACCACCCCATTAACGTGGACTTAGTCTCCAACCCTTTTTTCCAACGCGCTCTCGTCGCCGCACTGATCATTGGTTTCGCCAATGGCTTCTTCAGCGGCTTCGTGGTGCTGCGAAAAAACGCACTCTCGGTGAGTGCGCTTTCGCACACCATGCTTCCCGGCATCACGCTGGGCATCGTCGTAGCCGGAGCCCTCACTCAGGTCAGCGCCTTCCTCGGTGCCTTGTTCGCCGCACTGATCGTCGGGCTGGGATCCGTCGCGGTCTCCCGCGGCAACCGCGTTTCACAGGGCACGGCACTTGCCGTCATTTACACCTCCGCCTTCGCCGCCGGCGTCGCCATTCTTCCCCGGCTCGGAACCCGCCAGGAACTCGAGCACTGGCTTTTCGGCGATATCCTCGCCGTCGGCCAATCCGACCTGTGGGTCACCTTCGGCATCGGAGCCATCACGCTGCTGGTCGCCAACCTCCTGATGCGACCCATTCTTCTCACCCTCTTCGAACCCAATGTCGCCGCCGCTCAGGGAGTTCCAGTACGATCCATGCAGTACTTGGTCTTCGGACTGCTGGTCCTCTCCCTCGTCGCCTCCCTGCAAGCCGTCGGTTGCGTCCTCTCGGTCGGCCTGCTCGTCGCACCCGCCGCGACCATCTCCCTGCTTACCGATAAAACCTCCGCGCTTTTCTGGGGCGGAGGCTTGCTCGGGTCTACCGGAGCAATCGCCGGCGTCCTGCTCTCTGCCAAGTTCAATCTGAGCGCCGGTCCCGCCATCGTCATGGTCCTCGGCTTCCTGTTTTTGCTGGCTTGGCTGTTCGGCCCGAAATATGGCCTCTTCTCGAAGAAATCGGCTCCGATCCGCTAGCAAACAGGAAATCCTCTCCGTCTCCCCGCTCGACGGAAAAGCCGACATTTGAAATGTCGCATTCCATCAGCAGTGCATGTTGGACTCCGACCCTATTCGTCGATAAACCAGAGGGCCATGAGTTACTTCCCAGACGTCCCCAAGATCGCCTTTGAAGGCCCCGATTCCAAAAATCCCCTCGCGTTCAAACACTACAACCCTGACGAACTCGTCGAGGGTAAGAGCATGCGCGAGCATCTCCGTTTCGGCGCCGCCTACTGGCACTGCATGCGCGGTGGTCTTTCCGACCCCTTCGGCGGCCCGACGGCCCTGATGCCCTGGGATGATCAATCCGACAGCGTCGAAAACGCCAAGAAGCGCACCGAGGTCTTCTTCGAATTCCTCGAGAAGATCGACATCGACTATTACTGCTTTCACGACCGCGACATCGCTCCGGAGCTCAACGACCTCGCCAAATCCAACGCCGCTCTCGAAGCGGTCGTCGACCATCTCGAAGGACTCCAGAAGTCGAGCGGACGCAAGCTCCTCTGGGGCACCGCCTGCCTCTTCGCGCACCCCCGCTACTCTCAGGGCGCCGGCACCTCACCCGACGCCCGGGTCTTTGCCTATGCTGCCGCTCAAGTGAAAGCCGCCATCGATGCCACTCACAAACTCGGTGGCGAAGGCTACACCTTCTGGGGTGGTCGCGAAGGTTACTCAACGCTTCTCAACACCGACATGAAGCGCGAACTCGATCACCTTGCCGCGCTGCTTCACATGGCCGTCGATTACAAGAAGGCGATCGGCTTCACCGGACAGTTTTACATCGAACCCAAACCCCGCGAACCCTCCACTCACCAGTACGATTCGGACGCCGCAGCCTGCCTCAACTTCCTGCGCGAGTATGGCCTGACGGATCACTTCAAACTGAACATCGAGACCAACCACGCCACGCTCGCTGGCCACACCATGCAGCACGAACTCGCCGTCGCCATCGGCGCGAACGCCCTCGGCTCGATCGACGCCAACCAAGGCGACACACTCCTCGGTTGGGACACCGACCAATTCCCATCCGACATCTACGGCACCACCCAGGTGATGCTCAAGGTGCTCGAAATGGGCGGCTTCACTACCGGTGGCTTGAACTTCGACGCCAAACGTCGTCGCGAGTCGCACGAACCGATCGACCTTTTCCACGCCCACATCGGCGGCATGGATGCCTTCGCCCGCGGTCTGAAGAGCGCCGCAGCAATCCGCGCCGACGGCCGCATCAGTGACTTCGTCAGGAACCGCTATTCGACATGGGATGGCGGCATCGGCGCGGTCATTGAAGGAGGCACCGACTTCAAAACACTCAGCGATTGGGCCCTGAAAAACGGCGAACCCGCTGTTGCCTCCGGCCGTCAGGAACTCCTCGAGAACCTTCTCAACGAGTTCATCTGAGAATTCCTGCGGTTCAAAAGTGCTTCGCAAATCATCGCTTCCCAAAGGCGCTCCACTGGAGTGCCTTTCACATGTGTGCCCCGGCCGTGGGCCGGCACTGAATCAACTCTTCCGCCAACACTTCCATGCGGACTGGAAATTGGCGCTCTCGCGGCATGAAAACCGTGCTAAAATCTGCCGGTTTGAGCAAAAAATGGGCCTGCATCAGGAACTTTCCCTGCCGAAATCCCCACAACCGCCAAACCAAACCACCATCTCAGCCCCTCTTTCCCCGCAACCCCCATTCTCTCCCCTCCCCTCCGCTTCAAAGGCAACTTCAAGTTCCTCCCACCAAAAGCAAATTTCGTGTTTAGGACACACCTTCGTTTTTGCCGACAACCGCGCTGCCACCGACGGACTCCCATATCTGGCCCGCGCCTTCAGCGCGCTCTCTTGCCAATACCCCCTGCAAGTCCTAATCTCTGATGCCTTTCACAAGTAATTCATGAAAGTTCCTTTCGCACTCTGGCTTTTTCCGACCCTCGGCACCCTCCTCGCAGCCACCCCCGACTGGGAAAACGAAGCGGTCTTCCGCATCAACAAGGAAGAAGCCCGCGCCACCCTGCTGCCGGACGCAAAGACTCCCGCCAGCCTCGACTCACCCTGGTGCCAGGTCCTTGATGGCACGTGGAAGTTCCACCACGTCGGTAACCCGGACGCCCGCCCCATTGATTTCTTCAAACCCGGCTTCGATGTGTCCGGATGGGACGACATCTGAGGTGAGCTGGATTTCTGGACCACCAACCTCCAGAATCCATGTCCATGAAGCAAAAGTCACGTCGGCGATACACCGCCGAATTCAAATCGCAAGCCGTCGAGTTGCTCCAAGCGGGAAGGCCAG
>NZ_JBATWY010000106.1:0-31666 GCF_049672945.1 Haloferula sp.
GCTGCCACAAATCTGTGTCGGAAATCCGCTCAGGAACGGTTCGTTATTGGTCACACATTATCTAACAGTTCCGGCGGGTTTTCGGCCACTCTTTTATCCCGAGATCCGGCTTAAAACAGTGCCATTCTCACCTGACACCTTCTTTCATCGCTTTGGGCATCTTCCGCTCCAAGCTCTAGCCTTCTCTTCGAGCCAAAATAGTCTCTTCGACTCTGAGCCACCCACTCTACGAAATTCCATTACCTAATCAACGGAACATCGATCAATAATCTCACTCGGCACCTCAGCAGCTCTTACATTTTTTCGCTTAGAAATCCTCTAGTCTACTCTCTCGATAATCGGTAGACTCTTTCGCTAACCCGCTCGGGCGAATATCCAGCCATATCTAATTTTTTGAGATCCGAATCTTTGCAGAGAACCAAGTAATACTCACCCATTCCATATAAATAGATAGCTTTAGGAGAAGAAGGCTCCCCCATGATTTTAACTGTAGAGAACTCGAATCCACGCAAACAATCCGAGAACATGCTGTCATGGAGCAAATATTCACCCGGACCAAATCCACTGTTGGAACTAAAACCTAAAGAACTCCATTGGCCATTCAGCTGATCAACCCGTTCAACCAATCTGACATGGTCCACCTCGCGATCACTTTCAAACTTACAAGCGGCTGCCATTACCACCAGAGCCAGGAGAACCACCTTCATGCGCAAATCCGCCAAATGAGGCTCTGTATGTCAACACCTCACATGGTTGGCTTAACTTCAACACACGCACCCAGCCTGACTCAAGCCAACGTCCCGCACTCAAGCCGAGGCAAAGCCGTGGAAGTCCGTAAGAATCATGATTCCCACGACGATTCCTGCGGCGATCCGGTACCAGCCGAAAACTCCGAGCCCTTTCCGATTCAGGTAAGCGACCATCCATTTAACGGCAATCGCCGCCGAAACCGTGGCCGCAGCCACTCCCACCACCATCGGCACCAGGCCATACTCATTCCACATCAGAAGGCTGCCCCCACCCCACACATCGTATTTTTCGCCGATGTCCGGGATAGGCCACAACGCCTTCTTGGCGGTCGCGGCACCGAGGGTGACTACTCCGAGCAGGAACGAAAACTCAACAGCGGCGCTCAGTCTCAACCCAATCAGCAGGCCACCCAGGATGGTCATCAAGCTACGACTCGTCCCCGGCAACATCGCCACGCACTGCGCAAATCCGATCACCAGCGCCATCTTGACGGTGATCTCCGCCAGTTCGACGCCCTTGCTGCCGCCACCCTTCTTCATCCAGCGATCCACGAAAAGAATGGCTACGCCACCGACCAACCAGGCGGCGACCACCGGCTTCAGGCCGAAGAGCCGTGCCTCGATCCAGTCATTCGCCAGTATTCCGATCACGGCTGCGGGCAGGAAGCCTGCCACCAAGGCGATCGCCAGTTGCAAGCCCTTCGAATCCTTCCCCAAGACTCCCAAAATCATCTGCTTGACGCGGGGCCAATAGAGGCCGAGGACCGCCATGATCGCTCCAGCCTGAATGCATATCGCAAAACAATCGGCTGCCGCCTTGTCCTTCCCTTCGAGCCCGATGCCCATGAAGCGTTGAGCCACAATCAGATGCCCGGTCGAACTGACCGGCAGGTATTCGGTAAGTCCCTCGACGATCCCGAGGATGAAGGCTTCGATCCAGGTCATGACAGCGTTTGGGCGCGCAGCATGGAGCCTCATCCGCAGGGGGCAAGGGATTTACGATTGATAGTTGGTGCCACCCGGAGGATATTCGGTTGTGCCTCCGCGTATTTGGAAAGTTCGATACTTGAGGCTGGTCCGAAAAGCCCACCGGCTGCTCCGTCACCGGCGGCTCAGGCATCGCGGCTGGTGGAAGCCGATTCTCCGCCAACTTCTCGACCGCCGACTGTGGCATCCCTGCCGTGATACGGTGGCAGGCGGCATCTCAATCGGGTTTTTCTTCGCGATGATGTTCATGCCCGGCCAGACGATCGTTGCCGCGCTTCTCGCGGCTAGAGCCAAGGTCAACATCCCTTTCGCGGTCGCTGCATGCTGGGTCACCAACCCGCTCACGGGACCATTCATCCGTGTTTCCCAGCACCAGTTCGGAGGGTGGTTGCGAAATGACCTCGGCATTCCCATGCCGGAGCTGGGCCAAGTGGATGTCCCGCTCGGAGAAAGCATCGTGAACCTCAACGTTTCCGACTTCATTCTCGGCTTCCTGGTCATGGGCGTGCTGCTTGCCCTGGCAGCCTTTCCCATCGTCCATCTATTCTCCGCGATCCTGCCGAATCATCTGCCCATCAAAAAGCATCCGATCAGGCCTTCTCGTGAGGAAGCACATCGAAGCTCCGCGAACTGATCTTGCCTCCACCGCTCTGGGCGCCGAGCCGCATCCCGACCGTCACTCGCGGAAATATCAGCCGATCGGCGACTTTTCTGTCGGAACGCCGGATCGAAGCCCCGACCAGCAATCCGACCAAAAGCATTCCCGCGAGCAGACCGGTTCCGAGCATCAGGACTCGGACATTCCAGCGGGCAGGTTGAGCTTCATCGACTTCTTTGAAAGCTTCATCGATTCCATCCGCAAAGGTTTTGATCAAAGTCTGCGCCGATTCCGCCGAGCTCTTCTCATCCGAGCGCAGGGCCAGGATTGAATTCAAAATGGTGATCTGATCCTGCGGGGCCAAATCACTCGACCCGAGAACCGGCACCTTCTCGCCCGATTCGCTCATCGCATCCGGCATCCGGCTCCAGGCGATCTCAAAAAGCGAGCTATCGCTCTCCAATACCAACACCACTCCCGCCGCATCACCCACCCACGCATCCTGCAGCCACTGCGACTGCTCCTTCACATCGCTCCCAATCAAGCTGTCGAAGATCGCAACGTAGATTTCATAACCCGTCCTGTCCGAGATCGATGAAATCCTCGCCGAAAGTTCGTCCAAGATCTCGGGTTCCAGGCCGAACAAACGCGCTTCATCGAGAATACGCCCCTCGGGAGCTCGCGGAATACTGTCTTCAAGCACCTGCCCCACCAGCGGCAAGGCGAGCATCAGGAAGAACAGGGCCCAGCGATTCACTCCGTCATTTAGCGCCTTGAAGGCCATCGAATCAAGCCGCGACATCATTCCCCTTCATCCGGACCTTTCTACTCCCCCAGGCTCAGAAATCCGCTACGATCCCTACAATGAAACCTTTTCTTCCCGTCACCGGAATCCTGCTCGTGGGCCTCAGCACCTCAATCGTGGCCGCCGATCTCGAACTCGAAGCTCCGGGAATCGCCGTCCCGATTCTCGTTTCCCTTCCCGACAACCATGACCCCGCGAAATCCTGGCCGGCCGTATTTTCCTACCATGGCTTCAATGGCCGCCCCAATACCAGGAGCACCCGCGCTCACACCGGAGCACGCGACTGGATTGTCGTCGGAATGAGCTACACCCAACCCGGCAAATACCATCTTGAGCCCGAAGACATCGCCGCTGAACTCAAAGCCTTCCGCCACATTCGCGACGAGCTTGCCCGCACTCAGGGACTCGACCTGAAGCGCGTCTATGCAAGCGGCTACAGCAAGGGCGGCTGGATGACCGATACTCTGCTTCAAGCAGAGCCCGGCTTCGCGGGTGGTGCCATCCTGATGGGTGGGCACATTCCGTCTCCGCTCAGCAAGCCACCACCCATCAGCAAGGACACCGAAGTCTTCATCGGTATCGGCCGCTGGGATCCGAACTACATTCCTTCGCTCAAAGCTCTTGTTCATTATCGCGGACTCGGGCTCACCACCTCCTTCGAAGCCTGGCCGGAACTTGGTCACGACTTCCCCTCGGAGGGATCCCCCGGCCTGCGCGAATGGTTCACCCTGCAGAACGGCGGCAAGCCCGATGACGCTGCACTTGAAAAAGAAGTCGGCGAGATCCTCAAACTCCCGCCCGCTGAAGCGTGGATCGCACTCGCCGACTTCAAGGAGCGCCCTTTCTGCAACATCGAAGCCAGCGAATGGCCCGACAAAATATCTGCCGCACAGAAGGACCTCGAGAAAGACCCTCAAGTGGCCCGCGAAGCGCAAATCCGTAGCTCCCACCGACAGCTACTGGGACGCGAGGTAAAGATGCGCACGCTCGAAGATCTCCGCCGGATCGATGCCGGCTACATGAAACTCAGCGCCATCAGCGAAGGCAGCCCCCAAGCCAAAGACATCGTCCATGATCATCGCCGCATCCTCGCGGTCCTGAAGCAGGCGAACGCCACCGAGGTGCCCCGCCCGAAGCCATCTCCGATCACACCGGCACCCCCGAAGGACGATCGGAACATCCCCGGAAACCCGCTGGTTCGATAAGTCCAAGCTAACAGCGTGACTCCCTGAGCCGGCACGCTATAACCCGCCCATGGCCCCGCCTTCATCCCGAAACGACGGCCTTTGGCACCACTACTGGGCCACCTGGCGGACCATGTTTGCCATCCAATCAGTGGCACTCGTTTTCGGGCTAAGCCTCGCCATCCCCATCATCTCGCTGGCCACCAACAGAGCCCTCTCGGCATCCGGCAACTTTCGACTCAGCGATACGGACCTGCTGGACTTTCTCTTTGGTCCGAACTTCCCGCTCGTCGCCATCGCCGTGACGACCCTTTGGATCGTCATCCATGTTTTCGGCTATGCCGCCCAGCTCGTCGCCGCTCGCGCCTCGCTGCGTGGAGCACCCATTTCGGCGTTTGCTGCCATCCAAAAGACAAGCCCCCATCTCCTGCCTCTCACCCAACTCGCCTTCCGCTTCTTTACCCAACTCTTCATCATCGCGCTTCCCTTCCTGCTGGTGATCGTCGGAGTTCTCAGCCTCCAGCTCCAGGACAACGACCTCTCCGAGTATCTCGTCGCGAAACCCCCTGAGTTCATCCTGGCGATCGCCTTCGCCGTGGCGATTTTCGGACTCATGAGCTTCGTTCTGGTCCGGGTCACCGCGCGCTGGTTCTACGCCATGCCGCTCGTCCTCTTCAGTGGAGAAAAACCCGCATCTGCACGTCGTCTCAGCCGGAAGAAATCGCACGCCAACCGCCATCGCATCTTCATCACCATCACCCTCTGGGCCGTCGTCACTCCGCTGCTGGTTCTGGTCCTGAATGCCGGATGGCTGCCGCTCGCCCTCCGAGTCTCTGACTTGCTCGGACATCGGCTCGGACTGCTCTCTCTGGTGCTGAGCCTTGTCGTTTTCATGGCATTCACTCTCACCATCGTGGTCGGGTTCATCAGCTTGACGATACTCGCCATCCGGCATGTCGGATACTTCCGCGCCGCCGGACTCGACGCAGAAGACAGTCCCACCGCGCCCGAGCCGGACAAAGCATCCCTGATCGCTCGGCTGCTCACGACACTCGTCATCCTCACAGCCGTGTTGACCATCGGCCTCACCTACCGCTGGCTCAGCGACCTCCGCATCGCCGACCATGCCCGGATCGTGGCACTCCGCGGAGCGTCGCAGGACCGCCCGGAAAACACGCTCTCCGCCATCAACCGGGCGTGGGATCACGGCGCCCATGGCATCGCCGTGGATGTCAGGCTGGGCAGCGACCAGGAAGTTCTGGTCTTCGCCGACGCCGACTTCACCCGCATCGCCAAGCTGCCGCTGAAAATTGATCAAGCCACTCGCGATGATCTTGCCGCCATCGATATCGGATCATGGATGGATCCCCGCTTTCATGAAGAACGGGTCCCCTCCCTCGATCAGGTCATCGGTCTCTGCTCCGAGGAATCCAGCCTGATGCTCCTCTTCCCCGATCTCCCAGACGAAACGCAACGAAGATCCCTGCACATCGAAGTCGCCAAGCGACTGAAGCAGGGCAACATCAGCGGACGCACCCGGATCGTCTGCGCCCGCCCCGAACAGATTCCCGAAGTTCGGGAACATCACCCCGATGCCAAGCTCGGCTTCTGGTCCCAGCGGATCATCGATGGCCCGATCGGGGTTCCCGTGGACTTCATCATCGTTCCCGCAGACACCCTCCGCAGTGACCTGATCGACAATCTCCATCGCCAGCGCATCGAAGTCTTCGCCGCCGGGACCAGCGATCCGGCCATGATGTCCGCAGTCCTGAGCCGTGGCGCCGATGGCTTGCTGGTCACTTCTCCAAGACTGGGGCGTCAGGTGCTTGAAGAACGCTCCTCGCTCAACCCCGGGGAACGGCTTCTCGTGGATTTTGTCATCCGCATCCGCGATGCCTTGCCTCAATCGCGCCCCCACAACAGCGTCTCCCAATGACCCGCGCCATCACTCTGATCCTGATCCTTTCACTGACGTCTTGCGGCCTCATTCAAATGCCCTTCCGCGTGGTCGGTGGCGTCACCAAAGGCACCGCCCAAGCCGTCAGGAAACCGATCGACGCGCACAAGGAGCGCAAAGCAAAAAAAGAGGCCAAAAAAGCCAAGGAAGAGGCCAAGAAAAAGAACAAGGAAGCTGGCGAAGCCCCATCGAATCAAATCCCCGCCGATTTGCTACCGCCCGCCAACGACGGCGACCCCGACCTCGAAGCCCTTGAATTGGATCTCCCTCCCCTACCTTCCGAGTATCAGGATCTCCCGCCACTTCCCGAGTAACAGAACAACAAACGGACTCACGCCTTGTCCGCCACGAAGAGCGTGTGCGTGAACTTCTTCGCCTTGGGATACGCCTTGGCACCAATGGAACGCACATTGACGAATTCCTTCGCCAACTCCCGCTCGAATCCCTTGTCGCGGTTCGCCGACCAGTAGACCACCCGGCCCTTCGCCGCGAGTGCCGACTTCACCCTGCGAAATCCACGTCGCCCGTAGAGCTGATCATTGTCACGATGCACCAGCGAATCCGGACCGTTGTCGACATCCAGCATCACCGCATCAAATTTTCCGCCCGCAGCACGATCAATCGACTCCTTCACATCACCGACATGCACCTTGACCCGCGAGTCATCTAACAGGTGCCCGTTCACCTCCAGCAAAAACTCCCGGTTCCACGCCACTACTTCCGGTAAAAGCTCCGCCACCTCGACTTCCACATCCGCGCCGCAGAGCTCCAGCACCTTGCGCAGGGTGAATCCAAATCCAAGGCCACCAATCAGCACCCGCCGCGGTCCCGCCGCGCAGGCCAGCTCAGCCATCAATTGCTCGGACGAAGTCGCAATGGTGCTCATCAGCGTCACCCCGTCGACCTTCATGAAGAACTGCCCGTCGTGCTCCTGAAGCACCATCAGGCTGCCATCCGGCGCTGTGCACTGCGCAAGATTCTTCGTCTGCTTCATCTCACTCCGCAGATCGGCGTCGCTGGGTCATCATGAACTCATTGCCATCGGGGTCCACACACATCGCGAGATGCAGCGGATCCTCTGCGGTATCCACCGGTTCGCGCGTCAAGGAACCACCATGCTGCTTCAGCAACTCAATGCCCTCGCGCAGATCGTCGAGTTGAAAAGACAAACCCGTCCATGTCCTTTTTCCCTCACCCCCACCATGGATGCCGATGATCGATCCCGCGACGATCACCTCGCTCCAAACCTCCATCTCCATCGTGACCTCACCACCGAACAGGTCTCGGTAAAAGGCCACACAGCGTTTCCAATCGGCCGCCCAGAGGACGTATTTCACCTTCTCAACTTTCATGATCTTTTCGCTCTCAGAGTGATGCCGACGATGAGACGCCATACTGGCAGGCAGAAGTCGATACTCATGGACGCTGCTCACGCTTCTCGTCGATCCGGGCCGGTGGCATCTTGCGGATCTCTTCGAGGTCCGGAAGCTTCACCCGCTTCATCTGATCGCCATAGTCGTCGAGGTTTTCATTCAGCTGATCCTCGGAAACCTTCTCGGACTTCACCCCACCCTCCGGCACTTCCATCCCGGCACTCCAGACAATGGCATTCAGCACCACGGTGCGAAAGCCATCCAATGCCCAGTTGCGATGATAATGCCCGCCGGTGAAACCCACCCCGCGTCCGCCATCTTCGCGCTCGAATCCCCACATCAGCGACTGGGGCGTATCCAAGCCTTCCGCTCCGTGCCAATCCCACATGTTGATGTAGCGGCGCATCCGCTCACGCGTCGGAATCGCCGTCACCAGATCGAGCACCTTGGCGCGATCTTCAATAAAACGCATATTGTAATAAAATTCATCGAAGCTCTCGAATTTCTCCGGCACTCCTCTCGAAATCGGATGCCCCGGCATCACCTCGAGCTCCGAAAGCCAATGCGGATTCACCGAAAAGTCATTCTCCATCGCAGCCCCCATCCACGGGCGGTAATACTTTTCCCCGACCTCCTTCGTCGGGTGCACCGCATAGTGCATGAACATCAACCCAACCCCCTTCTTCGCCAGTCCGTCGAGGAACTCCATGTCGTCCTTGATGGCGCTGGAAGCATCGCAGTAGACCACGACCCCATCCACTCCATCCATCACCGACTTGTCCTTCCCCCAATCCGGCCCGACCACCTCGGCCTTCACCGGCAGACCGCTTTGCTCATTGAGCGCCTTGGCCAAGAGCATGCAGCCCGCCCTGAACTCATGGTCACCCGAGCCGTGACTTTTCGCTCCGGCAATGAAGACGATTTTTGTCGCCGCCTCATCTTCGCAAGCAGCTGGCAGGGAGATCAACACCGTCATGGCGAGTACGGAAACGATTCGTTTTATCATTGGAGCCAAAGATACGGCCAAAAACCCCGGACCTTCCAACCCAGATTCGGACATTCGCCCCAAAATTCTGCGCTTGAGGTTGAATAATTGGCCCATCACGCCGTCCATAAGAGGTAAACCACAGGGAAAACTCCATGAATATCCGTCTCCGAAACCTCGCCGCCTTGGCAGTGACACCCTTGCTGGCCACGTCCTGCATGACCACCTACGACGCCCAAGGTCGACCCGTCCAATCCGTCGACCCAGGTGCCGCGGCCGTGGGAGTTGCCGCCGCTGCCGTCATCGGCTACGCCGTCGCCAACAACCGCGACAATCATTACTACTACGGCGGCCCCTACGGCTACGCCCCACGTCGCGGCTATTGCCGCTACTGATCCCCCTTTCCAGATTGAGCTTCGCGAGACGCTCGATTTGTCCTACGAAGGCATCACCCCCATGCGCCTTCAAGTCACTGTTGCCCTGATTGCCCATCTCTCCCTGCCGCTCACCGCATCACCCACAGGAACCAATCTCGGCTTCGAAGAGGGACTCTCCGGCTGGAATTCGGCCAACGTTGCCGCCAGATCGGGAAGCTCGCCCGAAGGCATCCAGCACCTCGATCTCCAGAGCGGCTTCATCGAGCAAACACTCACCGGCCTCACTCCCGGCCAGCCCCATTCGCTGAGCCTCGCCTACCTCTCTCAGAGCGGCTTCAGCTATATCCTGTCCGGCGCGCGCCTGAGCATCGACGGGGCAATGATCGGAGAGCTCCACACTTCACAGAGCAGCGAATACCTTGCCTGCAATGGCTTCGAGTTCATCCCGAACTCCACGAGCG
The DNA here is from genome assembly GCF_049672945.1 of Haloferula sp. Taxonomy (NCBI): domain Bacteria; kingdom Pseudomonadati; phylum Verrucomicrobiota; class Verrucomicrobiia; order Verrucomicrobiales; family Verrucomicrobiaceae; genus Haloferula; species Haloferula sp. Next base: position 9,477 of record NZ_JBATWY010000106.1, read on the forward strand.
CCTCCCTTCGGATTGAGTCACTCGAAACCAGTAACCCGGGCCTCCTCATCGACGACATCCGCATCACGCTCGGTGGCCGCCCCTCCCCTCCCGCCCAATCATGGTCCAATCTCGACGTCCTTCCCGGAGGAGACCGCCAGCTGGTCAACGGCGGATTCGAAGCTGCTATCGGAAATCCCTCCACCGATCCCAACAACAGCGGCCCGGTCGGCAACGAACACCTCTGCGGCACCTCACTCCCCGGCTGGCTTGTCACCCGGGAAAATGTCGACGTCATTCAATACAGCAACGCCAACCCTCCTGAGGGCACCAATGCACTCGATACCAGCGGCCATGGCCCGGGCGGTATCGCCCAAACCATCACCGGACTCACCCCCGGCGGTGCCTACACCCTCTCCTTCAAATACGCCCGCCACGTTTCCTGGGGGACCGAAGACATGACTGGTCAGGCATTCGTCAACGGTGTGGTCAAGAGGTCACTGGTTCGAACCGTGGATCAGACCTGGGAAGACGGTTACGACACGGTCGAGATTCCGAGCATCGCAAGCCAGTCGGGAACCCTGACGATCGAAGTCATCTCCACCATCACCGACAAGGGAGGTTGTATCGTCTATGACGACTTCCGCATCGCCGAAGGTGCCGAGCTCTTCAACGAGTGGGCGCTCGCCCATGGCGCGACTCCCGACCCAACCGCCAACGACGACCTCGATTCATTCCTGAACGGCTTTGAGTTCCTCTTCGGCCTCGACCCGAAAAACCCCGAAGAGTCTTTCGCTCCGCTCAATGACTCCGGCAATCAGATCCTTCCAATCCCCATTTCCGGTGCTGCCCTGAGTCAAGGCTATCAACTTCAGCTGCTGACGAGCAGCGACCTCGATCAATGGATCTCCGCCTCCGATGAAAACAGCGGGCTCAGTTTTCTATCAGACAGCTCGTCAAAAGGAATCCATGGCACCCGCCGCTACCTCATTTCACCAACGAAATCCCAGCTTTTCTGGCGATACCAGCTCTCTTCTCCATGATGTAGCGGCGCCAGAGTCGCAAACAATGGGAAATTGGACGTTGGAAAAAAGTCCCTCATCCGGTTACAGCCACCTCCGCATGCAGTCACCCGCTCCCGGCCAACGCTGGATCTCCACCTCAGAGCCCACCCTCGGCCTCGGCATCGTTCTTTCCACCGAGATCAATCGCGTCGAAATCCACTTTCCCGCTGCCGAACAAACTCGTCTTTACGCCCTCGACAGCGCCCCACTCGTCCGCGTTCGCTTCAAACCTGGAGACCTCATCGCCAACTCCGACAAAGTCGAGTTCCGGGTCACCAAAGTCTCCGAGGAAAACCAGATCCTCACCTATCACGGGGAAGGAATCGAAATCCAGGAGGCCCTCCTGTTAGACACTCTCAGTTTCACCTCGCCCAGCGACCGGATGCTCGCCGGGATGTGCGATGATCCACGCGATTTCGATCTCCGTTTCCAAGCCCTCGAGTGGAACGGCCGCCTCCGCCAGTCCGAGGCCCGTGGCTTCACCGGGGCACGCATCGACCTGATCCCCCACCAGCTCGCCATCGTCGCGGAGACCGCCAACCGACTTCACCCGCGCGTCCTGCTCGCCGATGAGGTGGGCTTGGGAAAAACCATCGAAGCCTGTCTCATCCTTCATCGTCTCCACCTGACCGGTCGCGCCGACAGGATCCTGATCCTTGTTCCCGAACCGCTCGTCCACCAATGGTTCGTCGAACTCCTCCGTCGCTTCAACCTGCTCTTCGCCCTCTTTGATGAAGCCCGCTGCGTGTCGATCGATGCCAACGACCCCGACGGCAACCCTTTCCTCGACTCGCAACTCATCCTATGCGCCACCTCATTCTTCACCGACAATCCAGACCGGGCTGCCCAGGCCCGCGAGTCCGGCTTCGACCTGCTGATCGTCGACGAAGCCCACCACCTCGAATGGTCGCCGGAAAAAAGCTCGCCCGAGTATTCGATGGTCGAGTCGCTCGCATCCGCCATCCCCAGCCTGCTCCTACTAACCGCCACCCCCCAGCAACTCGGACCCGCCGGTCATTTTGCCCGCCTCCGACTGCTCGATCCCGATCGCTACGGTGAGCTCGATGCCTTCCTCGCCGAAGCCGAATCCTACGCCCCGCTCGCCACCGCCGTCGAGGCCCTCCAGAACGGCGAGCTGCCCGACGACATCAAAACCTTCGCTTCGAAATCTGAGCGCGCTTCCGCCCTGCTTGGAAAGGTCAGACTCGGCCAAGCCGCCGCGCGCACCCACCTCATCGCCGAGCTTATCGACACCTTCGGCACGGGCCGAGTGCTCTTCCGCAACACCCGCGAACAGCTCACCGGATTCCCCGAGCGCCTCCCGCACCTTCACCCGCTCACACCCGGCACCTCGCCCTATACCTGGCTTGCCGAATTGGTGAAAAGCCTCCCCGAGGATGAGAAGATCCTGCTGATCACCGGTTCGCCGGAAGCGGCCATCGGCACCAAGGAAAAGCTGCTTGAAGAGATGCAGGTCGACTGCGGCCTTTTCCACGAAGACCTCTCCCTGCTCGAGCGCGATCGCAATGCCGCCTACTTCGCCGAACCCGAAGGCGCACGCCTCCTGATCTGCTCCGAAATCGGCAGCGAAGGCCGCAACTTCCAGTTCGCCCGCCACCTCGTGCTCTTCGGACTCCCGCGCGACCCCGAACTTCTCGAGCAGCGCATCGGACGCCTCGACCGCATCGGTCAGACCGGCAGCATCAATATCCACGTCCCCTACGGCGTCGGTAGCGGATCCGAACTCCACGCCCGCTGGCTGCACGAAGGCATCGATGCCTTCACCCACCCGCTCAAAGGCGCCACCACCCTCGCCCACGAGCTTCTTCCCGGACTCGACGCGCTCGACCCCGCAGACACCGCCGCCTTCGAGGCCTTCCTCAAGAAATCACGTGAGCTCAGCGCCCAAGTCATCCACGACCTCGCCACCGGCCATGATCGCCTGCTCGAACTCGGGGCTCCCGCTCCTGAAAAGGCCACTGCCCTGATGGAGACCATCGAGAAAGCCGACCAGGATCCCAACTTCGAGCGCTTCTGTGTCCGGCTCTTCGACCGCCTTGGCCTCGATGTTTCCGACCTCGCCCTACGCTCCTACATCTTCAAGCGCAGTCACCGCCTCAGCGAAGCCTTCGCCGACCTTCCGGAAGACGGACTCTCCGTGACCTTTGATCGCGAAACCGCCCTCACCCGCGAAGACCTCACCTTCCTCACCGCAGACCACCCGATGCTCCGCGGGGCCATCGATCACCTGCTCAGCTCCGAATACGGCAACGCCTCCTTCGCCCGCTGGGAAACCGGCAAAGGCAAGGCCGTTCTGTTAGAGTGCTGCTTCGTCCTCGAAGCCCTCGCACCCGACCGTCTCCACGTTGACCGTTTCCTGCCACCGACCACGATCCGCGTGCTCATCGACCACTCCGGCAATGACCTCAGTGACAAGCCCAAGCCCACCCCGCTGCAACAAGGAGACGCCCGGCGCCTGATCAACCAGCCGACCTTCCGAAACGATCTGCTGCCCAAGCTTCTTGATCGCGCTGAGGCGCTCGCCAGCGAGCAAGCCACACCCAGTTCAAAAGCAGCCCGCGCTCTTGCCAAGAAATCGATCACCACCGAGATCACCCGCCTCAAGGACCTCGCCAAACGCAATCCTCAAGTCAACGAATCAGAAATCACCTCGCTCGAAGCGACGCTTGAAGAGACTCTCGCCGCCCTGAAGTCCCCTCGACTTCGCCTCGACTCCCTCCGCGTCATCTGGCGGACCTGACTACTAGGATCGCCCTACCTCACCGCGTAGTATTCCGGCGGTTCGGTTTCCCAAAGCAGATGCTTGGCTCCGAAGGCCACCAGCCCGCGTCCGTAGCGGCTCCGCGTGCTCACGCCGGATACCATCCGCGTGATGTGCTTGCTCATGTGTTTCTCCATGATCAGGGGAACCGCCCACTTGCCATAAAGCTCACTCATCTTCGAACCTCCCTCATACATCGAGAAAATCCGACCGTCGTAAAAGTACTCGATGATGTTCGCCCAAGCATCATGCCAGTCGAGCATCTCGGCCTCCACTTTCTCGAAACCACTCGCCAGCTTGTCCGGCTTCTCAAGCACTCCTTTCCCCTCGGCAAACACCTTCTTGTCCAGCAGGTCCGCCATGTGCATCGCCATGAACAAACCGGGAGACAGCATCGGGTCCACGAATCCATGGGAATCTCCAATCGCCACCCAACCCGGGCCATGCCCCCGGTCCGAGATCAGTTGGTAATTCGTGTAGGCCATCACTTCACTCACACGCTTCCTGCCCTTCCCCGCCTCACGAAGAATCGGCTCGGTTTCGATCAGCGACTCCAGCCTTTCGACCGCCGTCGCACCGTGATGCTTCGCAGCCTCCTTGTTCAGCACCACTCCCACCGACACCCGCCCGGGTAGCGGGATCCGCCACGACCAGCCATGGTCGAGAATCGACAACACCACCTGCCCGTCGCGACTGCTCTCGGCATCGAAGTTCTCGAAGTGCGCGAAGTAGGCGACATCATTCCGACCACCCCGCTTCGCCGGAATCCCCAACTCGCGCGCAAAGACCCGCGCCCGCCCCGTCGAATCCACCAACAGCTTCGGCTGCTCCCCACCCAGTTCAGGAGTCTCATCCAGGCACTCCTGGGTGAGCTGAATCTCCCTTTCGCCTGCCCCCTTTTCCACCGTTGCCCGGCGTTTCACAAAGGTCACGCCAAGCTCCTCCGCCCGAGCCCGCAGAAGCTGATCGAATTCCGGACGCGGAATGTTGTATGAGTAGTTCGGCGTCTTCCCCAAAACCTTCTCGGGAAAAAAGAAATCCAATCGCAAGCCACCCCGGTGCATGAAGGCCACTCCCGGCTTGTGGGTGCAGAACTCCTTCACCCGATCCTCAATCTCCAACCGACGCATCAGCTCCACCACCGTTGGCAGCAGCGACTCGCCAACCAGCAGACCCGGACGCTTGTCATCATCGAAAACCATCACGCGAAAACCACGCATTTTCAGAAGCGAAGCCAGGGTGCATCCAGCCGGTCCTGCTCCTACGATCACCACGTCGTAACCTTCGTTCACTTCATCTGCCTAATCGGAGACACCCCTTAAAGAAAGTCGAAATCACCACCACCCCACCCCGCCACCCCCCCATCAAGCTCCTGAAGACCCTTTCTTTTCTCTGGCTTCCGGGCTCCGGTCTCTGATCTCTTGAGCCATGCGTAGCGCACCCCTGGGTTTTTTCGATTCCGGCGTCGGCGGCCTGACTGTCGTCCACGCCGCCCAGCAGCTCCTTCCCCACGAGGACATCATCTACCTGGGAGATACCGCCCGCGTTCCCTACGGCTCGAAGAGCCCCCAGACCATCCGCGAATTCGCCGCCCAGGACGTCGAGTTCCTCCTTTCCCACGGCGTCAAAGCCATCGTCATCGCCTGCAACACCGCCACCGCCCACGCGCTGCCGACGCTCCGCAGAAAATTCAAGATCCCCATCATCGGCGTGATCGAATCCGGAGTAAAAGCCGCTCTGGCCGACCCTGACACCGACCGGGTCGGCATCATCGCCACCCGCGGCACCATTCGCTCCCACGCCTACCAGCACGCGCTCGCATTGAAGAAGACCGGCATCCTCATTCACGTGAAATCCGCGCCATTGCTGGTGCCACTCATCGAGGAGGACTGGCTCGACCACCCCGCCACCGACGCCGTCCTTCACACCTACCTCGACCCGATGGTCGAAAAAGGCATCGATACCCTGCTCCTCGCCTGCACCCACTACCCGCTGTTGATTCCCAAGCTCAAAAGCTTCCTGCCTTCCGACATCCGTCTCGTCGACTCCGCCACCACCTGCGCCGAGGACCTCAAGATCCGCCTAACGCAGCTCGATCTGCTCAACGACTCCAAGGATCACGGAACCCTCCAGATCCACCTCACTGACCTCTCCGAAGAGTTCGAGGTCCTCGCCAAGCGCTTCCTCGCCCGCCCCCCAGGAAAAATCAAACGCGCCGTCCTCTAGAAGCGCGCAGGCCAAATGGCGCACCCCTTTCCAACCGATACCAACGACCCCCGAACCAGTCATCAAACGGCACTCACCGCCTCCGCCACCTTCATCCCATCCAGCGCCGCACTCACGATCCCCCCGGCATAGCCCGCGCCTTCACCACACGGATAAAGCCCCTTCAGCTCCGGGTGCTGCATCGTCTCGTCCCGAGGAATCCTCAGCGGTGAACTCGTCCGGGTCTCAAACCCTAACAGCAGCGCCTCCGCCCCCGCATAACCGCGAATCTTCCGGTCGAACAAGCGCAGCCCGTCCTTCATCCGCCGCACCACCTCGCGCGGCATGATCTCATGCAGCGGCGCCGATTTCCCGCCGGGAAAATAGCTCATCTCCGGCAGCTCCTGCGACACCTTCGCCCGCAGGAAATCCGCCACCCGCTGGCCCGGTGCTACCTGACCACCGCCACCCGCCTTCTTCGCCTTCACCTCAAGGTCTTTCTGATAGGCGATCCCCGCCAGCACGCCGTGCTCCTTCCTGAATCGCTCCGTGTCCTCCGGCTCCACCGTCACCACCAGACCGGAGTTCGCGAACGGTGAGTCCCGACGCGACAGGCTCATCCCATTGACCACCACCTCATCGTTCTCCGTCGCCGCCGGCACGATCCACCCCCCCGGACACATGCAGAACGAATGCACGCCGCGACCATCGATCTTCGTCGCCACGCCATACTTCGCAGCAGGCAGAAGGCGCGGACGTTCCTCGCCTTGCGCCAAATGATACTGCTGCGCATCAATGAACGGCTGCGGATGCTCGATCCGCACACCGACGGCAAAGGCCTTCTGCTCCATCAGGATGCCATCCTGTTGGAGCAACTCATAAATATCCCGCGCACTATGCCCGGTCGCCAGAATCACCGCATCACCGATGAACTCACGACCATCAACCGTCACCACCCCATGCAACTCCCCACCTTCCCTAACAAAACCACTGACCTTCGCCTGAAAATGCACCTCGCCTCCCGCTTTCAGGATCGACTCACGCATCGCCTTCACCACATTCGGCAGCAGGTTCGAACCAATGTGTGGATGCGCATCGATCATGATCCTCGGCGGCGCCCCGTGAGCCACCAAGGTCTCATAGACTTTCCTAACAGGACCCCGTTTCGTCGCCCGGGTATAGAGTTTGCCATCTGAAAACGTCCCAGCCCCGCCCTCGCCAAAGCAGTAATTCGAGTCCTCGATCACCGTCCCCTGCCGCAGGATCGGTGCCAGATCAAATCGGCGCGCGCTCGCATCCTTGCCGCGTTCCAGCAGCACCGGCTTCATTCCTTTTTCCAGGCAGGTCAGCGCCGCGAACATTCCTGCCGGACCACAGCCCACGATCACCACCGTCCTTGCGTTTTTCGGCAAAGCCGCCACCTCCCAGGTCGGTTCCACCGCCGCCGGCAAAGGTTCATCCACACCGACTTCAAGCCGCAGCTGCACCTTCACCCGCCGCTGCCGCGCATCGATCGAATGCTTCAACAAGCGCACTTCGCAGACCTTCGCCACGCCGAGCTTCTTCGCCGCCGCCTTCTCCCATTCCGAGGCGTCTTCCGAAGCCTGCAGCGGCAACACGATATCGACCGTTTCCACGCCCCAAGCATGTCGCGCCCTCAAGGCACTGGCAATGCCCGACCAAGCCGGGCAAGCACTTCCCCCAGCGGCATGCGCCTTTCCCATTTACACGGAGCTCCGCAAGAACTGGAATGCACGCCATGACCACTCATTGCCGAACCAGACGCACCCTCTTCTCATCGATTCCCAGAAAGCTGATCGCCCTCTCGACTGCCGGCCTCATGACCCTTTCCCTCATCTCCTGCGCCACGACCGGAGGTGCAGGCAGCTCCGTCCCCTACCCCGGGATGGAAGCCGAATTCATCCCCGATCGGGTCGCCCTGGGCGGCTCCAAAAGCCTGAACAATATCGCCTCAACCCTGCCGATTTTCGACCCGGGCGACCCAAAAATGTGGCTCAGACCGAAAGTCAGCGACCCCAACGTGGACGGCGAATGGTTGGTCCGCGCTCAGGGAGGTCAGGCACCCGTCCGCATCAAGCGCCTCCCCTCTTCACCGCAAGGCGCCCAACGGATCAAGGTCATGGTCGGCCCGATCCCGGACACCAAAGAATCCCCGCCTTCCATCTGGATCTACGAATTGCAGCGCACAAACGGCGGATGGATCCAGCCGATTCCGACCTCTTGATTTCGCAGTCCCTCAGCGACCGAATCAACACCGGAGCGCTCGCTTGCGGCCTTCGTCGTCCACACTGACGTAGCTCACCTGCGTCCCGAAAATCGGCGGCGAACCCGGGTTTTTCCGGTCAATCACCTCGACCCGGTAGCGCACCGAAGTCGTCCCCTCCCGTTCCTTCTCACAGCGGATCGAAAGGATCGTCCCCTCACGCACCGAGTGATGGAACTCCACCTTGTCCATCCCGACCGTCACGAATTGGCAATGGGGATAGTCCAGCGACGCCGCGATCCAGCAGGCTTCGTCGACCCAGGCCAGCAAGCGACCACCGAATAAAAAACCCAGATGGTTCAGATCCTCCGGCAATACCAGTCGCTGCGTCTCCATCAGTCCGCAAAGAAACGCCGCTTCTTCTCCTTGTAGAGCAGAGCATCCAGCGACCAGCTGCCGGCACCGGCGATGATCAATGCCAGGCAGGGAATGGCATACAGCAATGCCGGCTCCTTCGCCGCACCTCCCTTCATGAAGAAATCCGCCCCCGCATGCACTTGGAACGCCGCCACCAGCATCGCAAAGCACAGGATGAAGGCCGCCGGACGGGTCATCAAACCCAACACCAGCAGAGCCGCGCATCCCACCTCGGCAAAAATCGTCATCATCATGCTCACCGGCGGCGACATCAGCGAAAGCAAGGGAACATCCGGCACTGCCCAGGTGTCTTTTTTCTCCTCGAATAAAGCGATTTTCGACCAACCGTGTCCGATCAGCATCATCAAGCCAAACCCGACCCTCAGCACCAACAGGCCGCCGGAAGCAATCGAGTCGCGTGTCCCACAGTCAAAAAAGAACTTCTTCATGATTCGGCGGACTTCTTCGGGCGAATGGTAATCTGCTTCAAGCGATCGCTGCCACCCGGCGAGGCGCTCTCCACCTCGGCGATGTCGACCACGGCATTGTGCACCAGACGTCGGTAGTAGGCGTTCAAAGGACGCATCTTGAGAGCCTTGCCGGAAGCCTTGACCCGCTCAGCCAGCCCGCGGACTTCCTCGACCAGATGATCCTCCTGAATCGCCCGGTAGTGCTCGCAGTCGACCCTCACCCGCGGGGCCTTTGGGAAATGTTTCTTCAGCACCCGGTTCACCAGATACTGCAAGTCATCGAGCCGTTCCCCATCCTTCCCGATCAGGAATTTGCTCTCGCTTGTCAGGATCTGAAGACACGGCCCTTCTTCGCTTTCATGGATCTCGATGTTCACTGTGAACCCAAGATGCCCAAGCATGGTATCGAGAATCTTGCTCGCCGCTTCCGCCGGTTTCATGCCCCCACGCTAACAGGCACCTCGCATCGGTCAATCGTCGGAAATGGCGTCCGACTAAGAACCCGATCCTCTCATTCCCACTCCCGCGCCACCTCCCGCGCCACCGCCGCCAAGCTCGCCTTCTCCTCATCGGAAAAATCATGGGGCACCACTTTCCCGATCCCCAGCGTGCCCAGGACCTTCTCGCCATCCGATGAAAAGATCGGCACCGCCAGCGATCCCGCCACCTGGGTTTGGCGCGCTCCCTCCTTCGCCACCCCACCGAGGTCCTTTTGAAGATTGCACAATTCCACGGGTTCACGACTCGCCGCCGCCGCGCCCGCAATCCCTTTTCCAAATGGAATCCGGGAAATCATCGGCATCAATGTTTCCGGAACGCCCTGCGCCACGACCAGATCCAGCCACTCGCCGTCGGCTCGATGCAAGGTGCCCGTCTGACAGCCAAATTTCTCCAGCAACTCAGACAACCAGCCCGCCTCATTCCCTGTCATTTCCTGCTCCACCTTCATATGCACCCATAAAACACGGAGAATCCAACGATAGAAGGGGATTCTCGCTTCCCCTGGCACTTCAAATCCAACGAAAGAATCCCTTCTTTCAAACGCCTCATCCCGGCAGCCGGCCTTGCATACTCGAAAAAGTCTCGCATCCGATCCCGTGAAAGTCGGTAATTGTCGGCAGGCCAATGCACGACCGGAACACTTCCTTATCGCCCGGGATTCAAGTCGATGACTTCGGTTCTCTTGCCGACGGACGACCTGCCAAGATCTACACCATCGAGCATCCGAACGGCCTGCGGGTGCGAGTCAGCGACTTCGGAGCCACCATGATCTCCTGCGAAGTTCCGGACAAATCGGGCGAGCGCGCCGACCTGTTGCTCGGGTTCGATTCCGTCACAGGCTACCAAGGGGCAGCAAATCCCTACTTCGGAGCCTCCGTCGGTCGCTATGGAAATCGAATCGCCGCGGGCCGCTTTTCACTCGATGGAAAGGACTACCTCCTGGCCACCAACAACGATCCAGCCGGCATCCCCTGCCATCTTCATGGTGGCGAGCTTGGCTTCAGTGGTCGCCTCTGGGACGCGGAGCCGGCAAGCGACCGCCGGTCCATCACCTTTCGCTACCACTCGAAAGATGGTGAGGAAGGATTCCCCGGCAACCTCAAGGTGGAAGTCACCTACGCCTTCAACGAGAACGGAGATCTCGTCTGGGAAGCAAACGCCACCACCGACGCCCCGACGGTGCTGAATCTCATCAGTCACAGCTACTGGAACCTATCCGGTGATCCTTCACTTCCGATCACCGACCATCAGCTGACTCTCTTCGCCAACCATTTTCTCCCCACCACTCAGGGCATGATCCCGACCGGTGAACTCGCTCCCGTCGCCAACACTCCGATGGATTTCACCGTTCCCCATATCATTGGTGATCGGATTGACGCGGACTTCGAAGCCCTCCAATTCGGGGCGGGATACGATCACTGCTGGGTGCTCTCCGGCCCGCGCGAGGAGGGAGTGGCACTTGCCGCACGCCTCAAGGATCCGAAAAGCGGTCGCGTCCTCGAGGTATTCACCAATCAGCCGGGCATTCAGTTCTACACGTCCAACTGGATCGATGAAGCGCACTTCGCCGGAGACAATCCTCCGGGAAAAGGAGACCGGATCTATGGCAAGCGAAGCGCCTGCTGTCTCGAGACCGAGAACTTTCCCGACGCCCCCAACAAACCGAACTTCCCCTCTGCCACCCTCCGCCCCGGAGAAACCTACCGGCACACGATGATTCACCGCTTTTCGGCAGAGTGAAGTCAGGAACACCGCGCAGCCAGGGCAGTCAACACACTCCATCCTTGCACTCGATTAGTGAGCTCCCTTCCATCCGAAAGATTCCGTCCCTTAAAACCCAATAGACTCAAGCTATGAACTATCTCGAAGTCATCCTCTTCATTGTCGCCGTCGTCGGCGTCGTCGGACTAGGCATTTACAAAAGCCGGGACGAAGACACCAAAGGAGAAGGAGGAGCAGATGATTACTTCCTCGCCGGTCGCGGCCTGACCTGGTGGCTCGTTGGGTTTTCACTGATCGCCGCCAACATCTCCACCGAGCAGTTCGTCGGCATGTCCGGCTCCTCGGCCAACTGGCTCGGCATGGCGATCGCCTCCTACGAATGGATGGCAGCCGTCACCCTCGTCGTCGTTGCCTTCTGGTTCCTTCCACGCTTCCTCAAGGCTGGCCTCTACACCATTCCCGAGTTCCTCCAGTATCGTTTCGACGGAGTTGCCCGCCTTGCAATGGCCATTCCGGCCATCGTGACCCTCGTCTTCGTCACCACTTCATCGGTCATCTTCTCAGGTGCCAAATTCGTCTCCGAGTACTACAACACCATTCCCGTCCTCAACAACCTCACTGCGATGTGCTGGTTGATAGCTGCCTTCGCCGCAGTCTATGTGTTCATCGGTGGTCTCAAGGCCTGCGCTTGGACCGACCTCATTTGGGGTGCCGCGTTGATCGTCGGCGGTGGCATCGTGATGTATTTTGCTTTCAGCACCCTCACCGATCGACCGGCCGACGAACTCATCCTTACCAAAGTCGCCAATTCCGATGCGACCGCTGCCGATCTGGAAGGAGCCAGTGCTTGGCAGCGATTGATACTCCTGAACGACGGAAAAGACGGGGAAGCCGTTGCCGTGGACGGACCCAACGGGTCCGGTGGAAAGATGCACATGGTCCGTCCCATCGAGGACACCGATATCCCATGGACCGCCCTCCTCGTCGGCCTCTGGATTCCCAACTTCTTCTACTGGGGTCTCAACCAGTACATCGTCCAGCGGACCCTCGGGTCCAAGTCACTCGCCGAAGGTCAGAAAGGCATCGTCTTCGCCGCCGCGCTGAAACTGGTTATTCCCTTCGTCGTCGTCATTCCCGGCATCCTCGCTTTCAATCTGTTCTCCGGTGACCTCCACGAAGGAGCCAAAGCGAAGAATGAAGCCGCCTTCGCCAAGGCGACAGATGCTCAGGTCATATCCGTCGATGAGGCCTTTGTGAAACTCCAGCCGGACCTCGCCGCTCAAGTTCTGCAGCACAATCTGATGGGTGTGAAAATCGACATGCCCACAAGAGAGCAATTGTTGGCTGCACCGGACGCGTTTGCCTCGCAGATCAATGACCTTGCCAACAAGGCTAAGGAAAGTGGCGCCGAGGCTGCGGGAAATTTCATGGGCTACGACTATGACGCAGCCTTCCCCGTCCTTGTCCGCAATCTGATCAAGCCTCATCCACTGATCTCATGGTTCGTCCTCGCAGCACTTTGCGGTGCGGTGATCAGCTCGCTCGCCTCGATGCTCAACTCCGCCTCGACCATCGCCACGATGGATCTCTACTCCAAGTTTTCGGGAGTCAAGGAACCCGCCAAGCTCGTCAAAGTGGGTCGTGGCTTCGTCGTCCTCTTCGTGCTGCTTGCCGCACTCGTCGCTCCAAAGCTCGATAACTTCGAAAGCATCTTCAAATACATCCAGGAGTTCCAGGGTTTCATCTCTCCCGGTCTGCTCGCTGTCTTTATCTTCGGCTTCTTCTCCCCACGCACTCCACGGTGGTTCGGCGTGGTCGGCATCCTCACCAACATCGTCCTCTACGGAGCGATGAAGTGGGCGATCGGCCCGTGGCTTGTCACCCAAGGATGGTGGTTCTCCAACGAGATCGCCTTCCTTGATCGCATGGCTGTCTGCTTCTTCGTGATCTTGATCATTGGTATCGTCATCACGCTCGTCAAACCGATGAGGACGCCCGTGGAACTTCCGGTCAACGAGAAGATCGAACTCACCACTTCACCTGGTGCCAAGATCGTCGGCATCGGCATCGTGATCGCCACCATCGCTCTATACGCCGTGTTCTGGTAAACGGGACACCTCCCCAAAAAAGCCCGTCCGGATCTCCGGACGGGCTTTTCCTTTGGATACCTGCAAGAACTCCCACCGATTCAGGGAACCCTGAAAAACTTGTTCTCCGAGGCCGCGTAGTGCGGATCCCGCACCTTCGCGCCACTCGGGAAGCCCTTCACATCAATCAGCTTGTTGTTGTAAGGACTGAAAACAAATCCATCCCGTCCCGGGACCTTCTTCGCCGTTGGAATCCCCGTAGCTTCATTCCGTGGTGGCTTCGGAGAGGGTGTCGGTTTCGGCTCGGGTCTTGGCTGCTCCCGCACCTCGGGCTGCGGTCCCTCGGCCTCCTGCCGCTCGCGCTGGGCCTGCAATTCATCAAGCGTCCCCGGTGCCGGCTGCGTCTGCTGTCCACCCGGAACACCTGTCTGACCATAGCGAATCGGTTCCTGCCAAACATAGAAACACGACGAGCTCATCATTGCCACGGCCACGACACCCACCGCACGAACCCACCCGAAATATCCACAACTTCCCTGCTTCATGCCGCTACTCCATCACAAGCGAAGCAAGACGTCAAACTTTAATGCTGTTTTTCCAGCATTTGAAAGCCGGCCCCTCCTTTGGATTCAGGCTTCGGTGGCTTTTGTCGCCACATAGACCGTACTCTCCGACATCTTCTCCAAGTGCGGGTTTTCGAAGGAAACCACATGGGAACGGCAGGAGTCGAAAACCTCGCCAAGCGCCCGCATGAAGGAATCCTCCGGCGGATCATCCGACCACAAGGCAAACACGCCGCCCGGATGGATCTTGGCAGCCAGCTTCCGCAAGCCCTCGGCTTCATAAAACTCGCCATGCCGCTGATGCAGCAGGTTCGCCGGAGAATGATCGATATCGAGCAGCACCGCATGAAAGCTTCGCGTCGGATCCTCTGGATCAAACCCAGCCGTCCCGCTCAAAGAGAGCTCGAAAAAATCTCCGTGCACGAAGCGACAACGCCCGTCCGCCATCAGCCCGGGACCCAGCGGCACCATCCCCTTCTCGTGCCATTCGATGACCGGCTCAAGATAGTCCACCACCAGCAGCGAACTCACCTCATCCACCTCCAGCGCTGCCCGGGCGGTGTAGCCCAAGCCGAGGCCACCCACCACCACCTCCAGCGGAGTGCCTGCAGGCACGGTCTCCTTCACCGCCGCCAGACCCAGCCGCGACAGCGCCTGCTCGACCTCGGTGAACAGGCTCGTCATCAGGTAGGCATCGCCAAGAATCACCTCATGCACCTCGAGATCGTCGAGCGATGGGATCAAACGTCGCCTCAGGATCAGTTCTCCCAGCGGTGTCTGGCGATAGTCGAGTTCTTCAAAGCGGCTTGAGGCGGGCACGCCCCCATCTAGGCGAAGAATCGGCCACGGGACACGGAATTTATCAGCTTTCCCCGTTCCTGCTTGGCCCAGACGCATTCCTCGCCATTGCTATGGCCATGCAATGGCTGAGCGCACTTGAAAACCGTCTCCAATGGATCGCCTTCCCCGGTCTTTTCAAGTACCTGACCCTTCTTGGTGTCGTCATTTTTGCCTGGCAGTGGGTCGATCCCAGTGTGGTGGAACGCATCTCATTCGATCGTGACAAGATCCTCTCGGGTGAGGTTTGGCGGATCATCAGCTTTGCCTTCGCCCCCGCCGGAACCTTCAGTTTCGGCGTCTTCGGTGTGCTGTTCCTGTTCTTCGCCGTGATGATCGCCTTCCTCATCAATGATTCGCTCGAAGAAGTCTGGGGCCCCACCCGCACCACCCTCTACCTGCTGACCTCCCTGGTCGGCCTCGTCATCGGCATGTTCCTCTTCGATCCCGGCCCCTTGCCTGCGGGAAGATACCTCTACACCTCGATGTTCCTCGCCTTCGCGACCTATTTCCCGAATTATGAATTCCGGCTCTTCTTCTTCATCCCCGTCAAGGTTCGCTACCTCGGCTGGTTCGCCCTCGGAATGATGATCTTCTCGGGGTTCGCAGCACCCGTCATGTTCTGCGTGATCATTCCCACCCTGATCCCCTATGCCATCTGGGTGCTTCCTGCAGAAATCCAAGGCAAGGCGGCACTCGCCAGCGCCACCAAACGCCGGCAGAAGTTCAAGAGCACTCAAATTACGGAGAACGAACCATTCAACACCTGCTCCAAGTGCCACCGCACCGATCTCAGCGACCCCGATCTCCAATTCCGAACCATGCTCGACGGGACGGAATACTGCGTCGATCATCTTCCTGAAGAGACCTCACAAGCAGACAAATCCACGGATCACCAACGTTGACAGGCCCGCCACAACCGCGTTCACCAAACTCCATGCCCTTCGAACTCCACCCGCGCCTCGCCAAAGGATGTCATCCCCTTGGAATGCGGAATGGATGCCACGTCCTGCTCAAGGACAATGCCTGCTTTCCATGGATGCTCGTCGTGCCGGAGACAGAAGAAGAAGATCTTCATCTGCTTGAAAAGGCCCAATACGACGAGGTGATGCTGACTGTTAGAGACGTCTCGAAGTTCGTTTCAGAACACTTCCATCCCGAAAAACTGAATGTCGCCTGCATTGGCAACATCGTCAGGCAAATGCACATTCACATCGTCGGTCGCTCGCAGAATGATCCCGCCTGGCCGGAAACCGTCTGGGCATGCGATGCCAGGAAAACCTATCAGCAAGAACAAGTCCGCTCGATACGTGAAGCGGCACGTTCCTTCCTCCATCTCCACTGATCTCCATGAAACTCCAACAAGGCCAGCTCTGGAAAAAGGGCGGGAAATACATCCGCATCGTCAATTGGGCGCGCCTCGACATCGACTACAAGATCATCACCGACCTCGAAACCGGCGAGGGAACCTTTCATGAGCTCAGCAAAAAGGAATTCTGTCGCCTGCTGAAGGATGCCGAGTTGATCGAGCCCGCACCCTGAAGAAACGAGATGACCATGAATCGTGCGTGACCAGGCACGGTTTCAAAGGTTCTCAGCGTGGTATATTAGGTGATTGATGCCCTCAATCACGGGCAATCCCATGCTTGTTCCAATCGTCGGCCAGTCCCGACAAAGCCCACCCGCGTCTCTCCAAGCAGGATGGTTTATTATAATCGCGGAGCATGGGGACCATGTTAGAAAGGATACGTAAATTCCCACGTCATCCTCATGAACAACCCCATCATCCTCTGGTTCTTTTTTGGAGCTCTCATGATTCTCGCCGAGTTCATGGTTCCGGGAGTTGTCATCGTCTTTTTCGGTGTCGGCGCCCTATTCACCTCATTGACAACCTGGCTCGGTCTGACCGAATCGCTGGCCTCCCAGACCGTCATGTTCGGGGCCAGCTCGATCGTCCTTCTGTTCTCACTCCGCCACCTCGTCAAAAGCTGGTTCGTCGGCAAGAGCGACGACAAGAACGGAGACCTTGATGACGACTTCACAGGCCGAGAAGCCATGGTCACCCGCGATATTCCCGGCCCGGGACTGGATGGGCGAATCGAGATCAAGGGCTCCGAATGGAAAGCCCGTTCCGAAGCCACCATCCTTGCCGGCACGATGGTGATCATTGATGGCCGCCAAGGTCTCACCCTGCACGTCCGCAACCGCTAAACTTCTCAAACCACAAAGACCATGAAATCCAACTATCTGATCCTCGCTGCTTCCGACAATGAAATGGCCGGTGTCGCGATCGCCGTCGTCACCGTCCTCGTCGTGATCATCATCCTCTTCAAGACAGCCCGCGTCGTACCCCAGCGTCAGGCATTCGTTGTCGAACGTCTCGGCAAATACCGCAAGACGCTCGAAGCCGGTTTTCACATCCTCGTCCCCTTCTTCGATCGGGTCGCCTACAAGCATTCCCTAAAGGAAGTGGCCGTCGATGTGCCTTCTCAAATGTGCATCACAAAAGACAACATCGCCATCGAGATCGATGGTGTCCTCTACATGCAGGTCCTCGATGCCAAGGCCGCATCCTATGGCATCGAAAACTACTACTTCGCCGCTTCCCAGCTTGCCCAAACGACGCTGCGCTCCGAGATCGGCAAGATCGAACTCGACCGCACCTTCGAGGAACGCGACACGATCAACGCCCAGGTCATCCTCGCCCTTGATAAGGCCTCCGAGCCCTGGGGTCTGAAGATCACCCGCTACGAGATCGCCAATATCAAGCCCCCGCAGTCGGTGCAGGATGCGCTCGAAAAACAGATGCGCGCCGAACGCGAACGCCGTTCCCAGATCGCACTCTCCGAAGGCCAGCGCGAAGCCCTGATCAATGTTGCCGAAGGCGAAAAACAGGAAGCCATCAAGATTTCCGAAGCCAAGAAGCTCGCGCAGGTCAACGAGGCCGAAGGCAAGGCACGCGAGATCGAGCTCCTTGCCACCGCCACGGCCGACGGCATCAACCGCATCGCTGCCGCCATCCAATCCCCCGGAGGTCAGGCCGCCGTGAACCTTCGCATCGCGGAGCAGTATGTGAAGGAATTCGGAAACCTCGCAAAGGAAGGCAACACCCTGATCGTTCCGCAGAATCTCTCGGACATCGGTGGCACCGTCGCCTCTCTTGCCAAGATTCTCGATGGCAGTAAAAGTAGCGGCCCGGGGCCCGCAAGCCCCGTGACCCCTCCCCAACTGGCATGACCACCAACCATGGCTGAAGTCCACGCCAGGCTCCATGGCCTGCTTGCAAGTGCGGCACCCGTCGGTCTGATCATTCGACGAGGGCCGTCGAAGCAGGCGGCAGTGATCCACTGGGACCGCGAATCCGACACCTTTCAACTCGGCCAGTGGTTGAAGGGAAG
The DNA here is from genome assembly GCF_049672945.1 of Haloferula sp. Lineage (NCBI taxonomy): Bacteria > Pseudomonadati > Verrucomicrobiota > Verrucomicrobiia > Verrucomicrobiales > Verrucomicrobiaceae > Haloferula > Haloferula sp. The sequence continues at coordinate 27,726 of NZ_JBATWY010000106.1, forward strand.
GATCTACGAGAGACGTAGTGATCTTTCTCCCAAAGGCGACTACTTCATCTACTTCGCCATGAACGGGCACTGGGATGCAGAATCCCAAGGAGCGTGGACCGCCATTTCGAAAGCTCCCTATCTCAAAGCCATCGTGATGCTACCGAAAGGCGAGTGCTGGAATGGAGGTGGCTTTTGGACCGGTGAACGCTCCTATTGGCTGAACGACGGCTACGGCCACAGCGAACTTCGGAATACCACTGAAGTGAGACGCGACGCGGACTTCACGCCGAGTCTCAACTTCGGCGGCGAATGCCCTGGCGGCTACTACCCCCGTCTGCTTCGTGATGCTTGGACGATGCTTGACTCGAAACAACCGGGTGGATCGGTGAAATTCCATAAGGAGCTCTGGGACGGCTGGGTGCTGGAAAAGACCGCCCACGCCCAGATCAACAAGCACCCGGGGCGGGGCTGCTACTGGGACGAGCACCAGTTGCTCAACACCCGGAGCGGCGACACCATCGGTGCCACTGACTGGGAATGGGCGGATCGTGACCGCGATCGACTGGTCTGGGCGCAGGGAGGTAAACTCTGGACGGGCCATCTCAATCGTCAGGGGCTCTCGAAAAAGATGGTGCTGCATGACTTCAACTCCATGAAGTTCGAGGCCCTCAAAGCGCCCTATTGAGGCAGCGCGCTTCCTACTCCCCGCGAGCTCTCCGAACCCGGGCATTGCGGCCGTCGGCTGCCGCCCCTAGCATCATCCCGGATGGAAGCCGTCGATGAGCCCAATGACCACGAGCCAACCAAGCGGCAGTGGGTCGGCTTCTGGAGCATGATCGCCCAACAGACGCAAAACGCGTTCAACGACAAGGCCGCCCAGTTCATTCTCGTCCCACTCGGCGGGGCGGTGGGTTTTACCCTTTTCAAGGTCCCGGTCGAATCATGGGCCGGAGTGATGATTGCGCTTCCCTTCGTGCTCTTCGCCCCTCTCGCCGGCTGGCTGAGTGACCGCTTTTCCAAGCGTGACGTGATGGTCGGCTCGGCCGTCGCCCAGCTTGTCATTCTCACCTGGCTCTGCGCTTCGATTTTCTATCAGAACATGCCGCTGGCCCTCTGCGGCTTTTTCGCCCTCGCCATGCAGTCGGCCTTCTTCAGCCCGGCAAAGATCGGCATCAATAAGGAACTCGTCGGCTCACGGCACCTTGGCTTTGCCGCCGGCATCCAGCAAATGATGGCCATGCTCGCCATCCTGGCAGGACAAATGGCCGCAGGCGTCATCTACGACTCGAACTACGCCTCGGCCGGAGGCACTCCAAGTGTTGCCTGGCAGGCAGCGATGATTCCCTTGCTGATACTCGCAGCACTCGCCGTGCCCTCGATCATTTTCTCAATCATCATCCCCCGCACCCCGGCTCAGGGGGCGGAAAAACTCCGTCCGGGCCTCGCGGTTCAGCACTTCAGACATCTTGGCGACCTCTGGAGCGACCGCCGGCTCCGACAAGCTTCTTTTGGCGTCGCCTTCTTCTGGGGCTTCGCCTCCTTCATCAACCTCTGGTCCGTCAAACTGGCCAAGACGCTCACCGACGGACAAGAAGGTTTTGGAACCCTCTCCTCATGGTTCATGGCCGCGGCGTCCCTTGGCATGGTCAGCGGCTTCGGACTGGCCTCCTTTCTCCTCCGACGCCGGATCGAACTCGGTTGGGTTCCCGTCGCCGGCGTCGCCATGACAACCTGTGCGCTTGGACTCTCGTTGATCAACCCGAAGGGCACACTAGATCTGCTAGATGCGGCCAGGGACGGCTGGATCCCGGTTCTCAAAGCCCTCGCCGTTCCCAGCTCCGCCGCCTTCCTTTGGGGGCTGGCATTACTCGCCTTTTTCGCCGCCATTTTCCTCGCGCCACTCAATGCCTGGATGCAGGACCGCTACCCGGCGGCCAAGCGCGGTGAACTGCAATCCGCCGTCAACCTCCAGGACTGCATGTCCGGCATCATCGCCGTTGGCCTTGTCGAATTGATACCGGTCCTGCTGCGCTTGCTGAATCTCTCCGAGACCCTCATTCCGCGGATCGAAATCGGCCTGCTCAGTGTCGGCTGCGGGTTGATCACCTGGTTCATCATCCGCCTGATCCCTTCGCAGTTTGTGAGGGTCATCGGGCTGACCTTGATCGGCACATTCTACCGCATCCGAGGAGTCGACACCGACAAGCTCCCGAAAAAGGGCGGAGTGCTGCTCCTGCCCAACCACATCAGCTGGGGCGACGCTTTTTTCCTCACCGCCGCCAGCCCACGCCCGATCCGCTTCGTCATGGAAGGCGCCTTCATGGCAAACCCCGCCATCCGCGCGTTTTGCAAGCTCTTCAACACCGTCCCCATCTCCACCAGCAAACCGCGCGAAGCCCTCAAAATCGCCGCCAATGCCATCAAGGACGGCCACGTCGTCTGCATCTTCCCCGAAGGCCAACTCAGCCGCACCGGCACCCTCCAGGAACTCAAACGCGGCTGCGAAATCATCGCCCGCCTCGCCAACTGCCCGAGCGTCCCGGTCTACGCCGATGGCTCGTGGGGATCCATCCTCTCCTTCGAGCGCAATCGCTTCTTCACCAAATGGCCGCGACGCATCCCATTCCGCATGCGTGTCGCCTTCGGCAACCCTCTAACACCCGAAGAAGTCTCACTCGACCGCGTTCGCCAAAGCCTCCTCGATGCCGCCGCCGCCAGTCTCACCGACCGTATCGCTCACTCTAAAACCAACGAACCCCAGGCATGGGCCAACGGCTACCAACTCGGCCAGATCAACGGCCTCCAACGCCGCAAGCCCTACACCGTCATCGCCGATGACCCCTGCGTTGAAACACTCATCGGCCTGCGCCACTTCGCCACCATCTTCAAGTCCAAGCCTACGACCAGCGCCACCATCCAGTGGCTTGGAGGCAACAAGCTGCGCAAGCACATCGCCGCAAGCGGACCACCCGCCGAGAAGTCGGTCTTCTTCGATTTCAGCGACGACGCTCCAACACCTCTCGAAATCGAAGGCTGGCTTCACTGCCCCTGCCTCGCCATCGACGGCATCATCATCGCCATGTCGGTCCCCGACCCGAACCAAGCCCACCCCGACAGCCCTCACCAATCGGGCCACAAACCCGGCTCCCACGGCCTCCTCCTCCCCGGATTCTCTTACCGCGAAGAAGACGAACGCATCCACCTGACCGGCCCTGCCGCCGGCCCGGAAGGAATCCTCCTCCCTCCATCCACCCACATCGACGAAAGCGGTTTCCTCTTTCTTCCCCACAAGGGGTAGTAACTTCAGTCGCACCCCCTTCCCAAAGCCCCACAACATTGACAGCAATGCTTTCAATGCTAGCATTCTTTCATGAGCACGACTTTGACGATTCGAAATCTTGATGAGGACGTGAAGCGCAAGCTCCGCCTGCGGGCCGCAAGTAACCAAACCTCGATGGAAGCAGAAGCGCGGGCCATCATCGCACGAGCCGTGAACGAGCCCGAAACGATCGCTCCGCCACGCACTCCTGAGGAAATGCGAGTACGCCTGGAAGCTATTCGAGGGATTTGGAAAGATCGAGCTGGAGGCCGAAGCACCGATGAAATCATGCGTGAACTAAGGGGCGATGACTAGCTCCAGCGCCATTCTTGTCGATACCAACGTACTCTTGGATCTCACTGAAAAGGACGAACAGTGGGCAGACTGGTCGCAGGATCAGATGAATCGCTATGTGGGACGCTTGGTGGTAAATCCGATCATCTATTCGGAGCTGTGCTACGAAGCGGGTAGGGTTGAAGATGTCGATGCAGTCCTCATCACATTGGGCTTAGGCTAGAGCCTGTCCCACAGCGCCGATCCTAGGCGCTGTATGGCTTGAAGGTTGTTAGGAAAAAGGCATGAGAGGCGAATATGCCTCCCATGCCCGAAATTCGGGGTCTATAAATTGGTTTACCACAAC
>NZ_JBATWY010000107.1:0-12488 GCF_049672945.1 Haloferula sp.
CGGGGACTCATCCCCGGCGACGGCGACGGATCCGCCATTGTCATCAACACCACCGACTCGAGTCCTTTCAATGGCTTGGCCATGTTCGATAAAGGACAGACCGGACAAACGGCCACGCTCAGTATCGCAGCGACCATTCCTGGGGTAACGGTAAGCACCGTAGAGATCATCGTCCCGACCGAATTGGGGGTCCCTACTTCCGGCAGCGTCAGTCTCTCAGGTCCGGGCTCAACAGGTGCCACCTTCGGAGTCACCGGCCAGACGATCAGCATCAGCAGCGCTGCCATTACCGATACGGACTCGCTCGCCATCGAGATTGATGGACTTACCACGCCGACTCCGACACTCGTCACCAACAACGGCAACTATGTCTTCGCAACTTCGACAGCGACCAGTGGCGGCACATTGACACCACTCGGTCAGTCCCCCGCCGCCAACGTGATTATTCCCATCGCATCCATCCGCGATGTGGATGCCAATGGTGTGCCCTTGGATCTCGGAGCGACCGTCGCTGTGGAAGGTGTCGTCACCGAGCCCGACTTTGGTTCGGGTCTTTCGAACTTCAGCGGCTTCATCCAAGACTCCACCGCGGGCGTGAATATTTTCTCGTTCACTGAGAACCTGGGCTTGGTCCGTGGCAATCTCTTTGCGGTGGTTGGAACCATCGTTCAGTTCAACGGGCTGACCGAAATCGTTCCGACCTCTACGGCCAATATCGTAGATCGCGGGCCGTCCATCGAACCTTCCTCCGTTACCCTCACTGTAGCTGAGCTCCTGGCCTCCGCCGAGGAACTGGAAGGAAGTCTGGTCACGATCGCCGGCTTGACAAAGGAACAGGAGGGCACTTGGGGCACGGGTTCGAACATCACCCTTCAGGATCCCGAAATGAACAATATCACGATTCGGATCCAGTCGGGTTCCACAGCGACGACTGAACCTCTCTATCCTGCGACCATTACCGGTGTGTTTGCCCAGTTCGATACCTCCAACCCCTACTTTGGAGGCTACCAGCTGCTGCCGCGCGACGAAGCTGACGTGATCAGTGCCACCGGCAACGCTTACACCACATGGGCAGCACTCAATGGCCTGACCCCAGGTGTCAATGACGGAGCTGAACAGGATGTCGAGTTCGGCACCACGGGTGACGGAATCGCCAACGTGCTTGAGTTCATCCTCGGAGGAAACCCTCTGCTCAGTGATCCCTCGATCCTTCCGGTTGCGACTCTGGATGACAACAACTTCATCTTCACCTTCAACCGGAACGAAGACTCGGTCGGAGTGGCCACCACGACTTTCCAGTGGTCCACCGACCTCACCTTCCCAAGCGCAAATGACGTCGTCATTGGTGCTGGCGATTCCACGGGACCAAACGGCGTCGTCGTCGACGTGGATGAGACCACCAGCCCAGAGACCGTGACGGTTTTTGTCCCACGCTCGAACGCACCGGGTGGCACCATCCAAGGACGACTCCTGGGCACCCTTCCCTGAGTTCGGACCATCGCATCCATCACAAAAGGCACCTCGGGAAACTGAGGTGCCTTTTTTTCGTCGGTGGTCGAATTGCTGTTTCCCAATCGGCCCGGCAGGTTACCAGTAGGGCATGGATCTATCTGATTTCCGTAAGGAATACTCGGCCAAAGGCCTCCACCGCGAAGACCTCGAAAGCGACCCACTCGATCAGTTCGAGCACTGGTTTTCCCAGGCGGTGGAATTAAAGCTCCACGAGCCCAATGCCATGAGCCTCGCCACGGTCGATGAAAGCGGTCGTCCGCTGCTCCGCACGGTGCTTCTCAAGTACTTCGATCGGGATGGCTTCGTCTTTTTCACCAACTACGAGAGCCGCAAAGCGGCCCATATGGCCGCAAACCCCCAAGTCTGCCTGCTCTTTCCTTGGATCACCCTCGAGCGTCAGGTCATCGTCCAGGGCCACGCTCAAAAAATCACTGCGGCAGAATCACTGAAATACTTCACCAGCCGTCCGCGCGAATCCCAGCTCGGGGCATGGGTCTCCAACCAAAGCTCAGTAATTTCCTCTCGTAAGTTGTTGATGCAGAAGCTTTCAGAACTCAAAGCGAAGTTCTCCGAGGGAGAGATTCCACTGCCATCCTTCTGGGGTGGCTACCGGGTGGTCCCGGAAACCATCGAATTCTGGCAAGGGGGGCCCGCCCGCCTCCACGACCGTTTTCTCTACAGCCGCGACGAGGCGGACTGGTCCATCGATCGGCTCTCCCCATGAGCATTCCATCGATTCTGGAAATTCGGCATTGGCCCAACCCGACCGATCCTCTAACCCTTCGCTCCGCCCGCGCGTCCAATTCATGCGAACCCTGTTGATCCTCCTCCGCAAGGAGCTGAAAGGCTTTTTCTACAATCCCTTCGGCTGGGTGATTCTTGCCGCCGTCGTGCTCGCCAATGGTGTCGGCGTGTCGACCGCGATGAAGGGCTTCCTGGATACCCCGTCGCAGGACAGCCTGGTCTTTTCCACCTTCCACTCCCCGGTTTTCTGGTTCTGGTTCCTGTTCATTTTCCCCCTCATCACCATGCGCTCCTTCGCCGAGGAGGAACGATCCGGCACCCTCGAGACCCTGCTCACCGCCCCCGTCCAAACCTGGCAGGTCGTGCTCTCGAAATACCTCGCGGCCTTCATCTTCTACATCATCCTCTGGCTCCCCACCCTGGTCCAGTTTCACATCTTCGACTGGATCGCCGAGCTTCCGGATGCGTGGACCCCGGGCGAAATCGCCAGTACCTATGTCATTCTCATTCTCATGGGCATGGCATTCACGGCGGTGGGCTGCCTTTCCTCGGCCCTGACGTCCAGCCAGATCATCGCCGGCCTGCTGACCATCTGCCTGCTAATGATCCTCTTTTTCGTCGGATACGTCCCCGTCATCTGGGGCGGAGCCTTCCGCGGAGTCGGCATCTTCCACTACATTTCCTGCCAGGAACACCTCGCGCTCTTTTCCAAGGGATTTGTCGATACCCGACCTTTGATCTACTATCCCACCCTGACTTTCGTCGTCCTCTTCCTCACCTACCAACTGGTCGACTTCCGCCGCTGGAAACGCTGATCCATGAGCAAAGAATCGAACGCCCTTCCGGTAAAACGCTTTCGTATCGGCTTCCTGTCGCTACTTCAGATCGTCCTCGTATTACTGATCTTCGGGGCCGTCAATTTCCTCTCTTCCCAGCTCTACCGGCCTTTCGACCTGAGCGAAGATCTGGATTTTACGCTCTCCCCCTCCACCAGCCGCTATCTGGTCTCCGAGGCCGTTTCTGAGCGGGAGGACCCGATCCAGATGACCGTGGTCTTCCGCGCCGATGCTCCCTATTACTCAAGAATCCGCCCGATCGCGGAAGAGTATGCGCGACTCTCGAACGGCAAGATCAAGCTCCGCTTCGTGGATCCGATCCGCGCCAATGACATCGCGGAAACGCTGGCCGCCGAGTACGGCATCGTCTTCCAACAGGACCTCGTCATCATCGATGCCCGCAGCGGAAAAGAGGCCGACCCTGCGAGCGAGAGGACGGTCAGCCCGAACGTCAACATCGTCAAATTTGAAGACATGGTGGTCTACAAAACCGACGCCAACAATCAGCGGCGTGTCGTCGGTTTCCTTGGTGAAGACGCTCTGAGGGCCGGCTTGATCAGCGCCATTGAAGGTAAGCCGAGAAAGATGTGGGTGCTCTCTGACAAAAGTGATCTCAACTCCGAAGGCAGCGATATCTGGCCGGTTCTCAGTGCCAATCTTGTCTCCCAGAACATCCTCCCCGAACGCGTCCCTCTCACCGGCGTCGACAGGATTCCCGATGACGTGGACTCCATTGCCATCATCGCACCGAACTACGACCTAACAGCCGAAGAGATCCGGGTGATCGAAGAGTTCTGGAATCGACCCCGATCGTCACTGCTCGTCACCACCGGTAGTAAGATTGTCCCACCCAGACTCCGCGCCTTTCTTCGCGGCAATGGAGTCACCCCTCGCCAGGACCGGGTGCTCACCGTGAAAAGCGGAGTCATCCAGACAGCGGTGACCTGCCGCTTCACCTCGGGTGTCGAGTTCACCCGCGACCTCTGGGAAAAAAACACCCTCCTGGAAGGCACCACGCAGAGTCTCGATGTGCGGGAAGGCGACAACGCCCTTCTGGCCAAGGGCATCACCCCCTTGCTGCTGCTCGAAAGCTGGCCGACCTTCTGGGGTGAAACGAAATTCCCTGCCGACGAAGTGGTCTTCGACGAACGCGAAGATACGCCCGGTCCCGTCTCCGTCGCTGCCGCCGTCATCCGCGGCGCACCCAATGACGAGCAGCTCGCCGAGGAAGTCTCACGCATGGTCCTCATCGGCAACACCGGCTTCCTCGAACCAAAGCATGCCCAGCCCCAGAATCTCGACTTCCTCGCAAGCTGCGCAAACTGGCTCGTTGGTCGCGAGGAACTCTCCGGCGAAGGACCCCGCAGCCTCAGAATCTACAAGCTCCCCCTGCTCAAACCCCAAGTCAGCTTCATCAATCGCATGAACCTGCTCTTCCTTCCGGGATTCGCGCTTCTAATTGGTGCGATTGTCTGGTCTTCACGGCGTTCCTAGTCCCGTCATGCGCTCGGTCGTCTTTACCCTCTTTCTCTGCCTGGTGGCCTTCGTATCGGTCGGCCTGGCAGCGCTTAGACTTGCGGACGGCAGTCTGGCGAGAGTCTTTGGAGCGCCTGCCACCAAAATCGGAGATACCCTCTACGACTTCGATCCTGCGGCCGTGGAAAGCATCGGTCTCCAGGGAAACGGCATCAAAGCATTCTGCAAACGCACCGAAAGCGGCTGGGAAGTGGTCTCTCCGTGGAAGGACCGGATGGATCCCAGAATCGCCCAGAAGCTTGTCAGCTTTACCCTCGCCTCACGCGTCGAGGGCGCCTTGCCGACCGAAAAATTTGAAAGCAATACGCTCGGGCTTGACGACGGATGGGTCGGCGTCTGGATCACGGACAAGGAGAGCGAAACCCTTTCCAAATACGTGCTTGGCAGACGCACCGCATGGCTTGGAACGGATGCCGAAACCGGCGAAACCATCCCGACGATCTTCGTCCAACCGCGCGACAAGAACCGCAAGGACTTCATCTACGCCTGCACCGACCCCAACGACATCCACTCCCTTCTTACCGACGGCTTCAAGCGCCTCCGCGATCATCATCCGTTCCTGTTTCATCCGACCATTGTCGAAAGCCTCCGCATCAAGAACCGCACGGGTGAGCTTCTGCTCTCGCGCAAGCAGCCGAAAGAGCTTTGGAAAATCGTCAAGCCACTCGAACTCAAGTCCGACCCCACTTCACTCGTACGGCTTCTCCAGGGCCTCTACGACCTCGAAGCCCTCAAGGTCATGAGCCGCTCGGAAGTCACTCTTCCCACCGATGATCCCTCGGCGGTTGACCAGATCGCCTTGCGATTCTTCGGGAGAGAAGATGAGATCGTTCTGGAAATCTACCCGCCCGAGAACCCCGATTCTCCCACGGTCTTGGCAAGAGTCAGTGACCGTCCCAATGCGATCTTTGAACTCCCGCGCCTCGCCACCCCGGGAACCGAAAACAAGCCCGCCTCAGTCGCGCTGGCCGACCTCCCCCTCTCGGTCAATGAACTACGTGATCCGACATTGACCTCCATCAACCCTGCACAAGTGCAAGGGATCCTTATCGCATCGACTAACAGCGACAACATCTTCATCAAACGCGACAACCCCCAGGCACGCTTCGAAGTCAACTTGGACGGGCAGTGGGTCACGCCCAATGAAACGGCTCTCTTCAGCTTGCTCAAAACCGTTACCGAAGGTCGGGTCGCCGGTTTTGTCTCTGACACCGCCACCGACCCATCGGTTTACGGCTTGGACCAACCCTTCCTGACGATCCGTTTCCTCGGCTTCGATGACAGCCATATCCAACTCGATTTCGCCCAGAACGAGAAAGGTGAGGTTCTCGCCATCCGCTCTGGCACAACGACCGTCTTCAAGATCGATCCGGCCATGCTCGGACTCATTCCTCTGCAGAGCTGGGAGTGGCGGGATACCCAGCTATGGGGCATTTCAGAATACGATGTTCATGGGATCGAACGAAAGCTCCGTGCGAGTCCCCAAGTCATCCTCAGCTACAAGCCAAACACCCAGGAGTGGACAGCGACGGAGGCTGGCAAGGATCGAACTCCGGAACTTGCCGTAGATCGCGCCAACCGCTTTCTCAAACATCTTACCGGCCTCAAGGTGCGATCATGGCTCCGCCCCGATCATGAGGCCGCCAGAAAGGCCCTCGCGGACCCCGACATGGTCGTTTCCATCTTCGCCATGCAGGTGGACGATGAGGGAGAAAACATTGGCCTCAGAGCTCACCGCCTGACGCTGGCCTCTGTTCCAGTCGGCGACAGCCGGATCATCTACGGCAGCGTCGAAGGAAAACCCAATCCCTTCACCCTCGCCGCAGAAAGCTTCGACCTGCTCGGCGTCGATCTCTTCTCGTTCGATTAAAGCCGCACCGATCGACGGTCGGCAGCTTCCCCGAGAGGGGGACTCTGTCTAGACCTCGGGACCAGGATGCATCGGATGACTTGAATACTAGAATTCTAGTTTTCGATCCAAGAGTAGCTGAAAGGGCCAATCACGCCAATTGTCAGGCCATTCTTGAATTTCACAACCCCATCCTCCCCATCCCATCCATCCTGGTCCGATGAATTCCCCGGCAAGCCCGCCTGGAAACTTACCCACCAACCGCCAACTTAACCCGTTCGAGGACTTCGGCATAGGCCTCCATGACATCTCCGAGATCGCGACGGAACCGGTCCTTGTCCATCTTCTCACCACTCTTCAGATCCCAAAGACGGCAGCCATCCGGACTGATCTCATCGGCAAGCACGATCTTTGAGGGATCATTTGCGAGTCGACCGAACTCAAGTTTGAAGTCGACGAGCTTCAGACCACACTCCGCGAAAAACCCGCCGAGGATCTCATTCACCCTCAAGGCCGACTTGCGGAGAAACGCCAAGTCCTCGGCAGTCGCCAGCTTCAGTTCACGAATGTAGTCATCATTGACCAGCGGGTCCCCGAGCTCATCGCTCTTGATGCTGAATTCCACAATCGGTTGCGAGAACACCATGCCTTCTTCAACCCCCGTTCGTTTGCAAAAGCTGCCTGCCGCCAAATTTCTCACGATCACCTCAACCATGAGGATCTCCACCTTGTGAACCTCCACATTGGTCGCATCAATCTGACGAATGAAGTGAGTCGGAACGCCCTCCTTCTCGAGGTATCCGTAGATCAGCGTGCTGATTTCGTTGTTGAGCCGCCCCTTGTTTTCGAACTGGGCCTTCTTCTCGCCATTGAAGGCGGTGGCGTCGTTCTTGAATTCCATCCGGAGAACCTCCGGATCCTCGGTGGCCCAGAGTCGCTTGGCCTTGCCCTCATACAGCGGTTCCATGCTGTTTCCTACGGACCACCCCGTGCCGGGTCAAGCGTCGCTCGAAGCTAGTCCTGAAATCGCACGTTCGACATCACCTCCTGGCCCTCATTCAAGCGGCTGCTGTTTCCTTCGTAGAGCTCCGCCCGCAGGCCCTGTTCGAGCAACAGCCCCGGACCCGAGTTCTTTTCGATACGGTTTCCCTCGACCACCACACTGATCGCCGAAAACCGCACCAGCATCCCACCCATCATGTTGGAATAGCTGCTGTTGCCCGTCACTTTCCCCGAAGCACCGGCATTCAGGACAATCCCATACTCACGATTTCCGAAAAACTCCCCACCACTCACTTCGATCCCCTCACCGGCCGCATCCACCAGCACTCCATTGCGGCTGTTCCTCGAAGCCTTGCTGTCGACGATCACCGCCGAAGCCCCATCCCAGATCTCGAAGCCGTGACCGAAATTCCCCGTCGCTTCCGACTCGCGAATCGTCAGTCGGCTCCCCGGACCGCTCGCCGCCGCCCCATCCCAACCATTCGTTAGAAAACGGCAACGCTGAGCCGTAGCGTGGCCGCCCTCGACAACCGCCAAGCCATGCCCGGAACCTTCCAAAAACACACAATCTGAAAACTCCACTTTGCCCCCCCGGACCAATGCCACGGGATAGCGACTCCTTCCCGCATCAAATCCTTCATGCTTCAAGGTCAGACCACTGATCGTCGCGCCAGCGGCTTGCGGTCCCAAGGTCAGAACCGGACCATCCTTGGCCGTCATCATGAGCACGGTCTTGTCGGCTCCCGCGCCCTCAAGCTGGACCTCCAAGTTGATCACCATCCCTCCTTCAAAATCGCCTTCGCCAAGCAACACTCGATCCTTCGGCCGAGCTAAACTCAACGCCTCCTTCAAAGTCTTGACCTCTTCCGGCACCCGAATCGTCCGCGAATAAGACGCCAGCTTCTCATAAAGTGCCTTGATCTCGGCATCCTGCGGCGCAAGGGCGAGCGCTTCGCGCATCCACTCCAGAGCTTGGGGGTCGAACTTGCCCTGATCCCTCAACCGGGCGGCATCGACCAGCTCGCGTGCCTTTGCCAAATCCTGCTGCTGCTGATCCTTTTCTTCGGAAATCACATCCGCCAACTCACCAACCAAGGGGTCTTCAGGAAGCTCCAGCGAAAGACTCGCAAGCGCCGCATCTGCCACCGCCCAATCGCGCTCATCCACCGCCGCACGAATCTTCTCATCCCAAGCTTGCCGAAGACTCTGCAGTCGCTCGGTCTCAATTCTTGCCAACAGCTCCGCGGCCTCCTTTTCGTCTGGATACTTTTCCAAAACCTTACCCGCCGCCGCTGCCGCCTCATCCATCCTCCCCGCCTCCAATGCGGCAAGCGCCTCGCCCGACCAGTAGCCAACGAACTGCGTCTGCTCTTCGCTCATGCCGACCTCAATGCTCCGCATGCCCCTCTCGGCGACCTCGGAATCAGGATCACGCTCCTCAATCTCACGATAGGCTTCCTCAGCCTCCGACCAGCGGCGCGATTCCACCAAGCGCGCACCCAAGCCTTCCAGAAAGATGATCCGGTCCTGGTTCCGCTGCATCCGCGCCGCCTCCAGACTCGTGTAGATCCAGCCTCCCCCCACACCACCAATCAGCAGAAAAATCACAGCATAGGCAATGAAGCGCCCCTTCGATGAACTCCCAGACTCTAATGCGTCTTCGATTTCATCATCCTCAAACTCCTCCTCATCCCGCTCCACCGAACTCGTGATTTTCTTCGCCGGCGGCACGACCGGAAGCTTCGGCGCGCCCTGAGCGAGCACTGGCCCCTCCTCCGTATCGCGACTCTTCAAATGCGGAAAGGGGGACTCCACCGCTTGCTCTTCATTCGGCGGCTCCGCCTCTTCGGCCTGCGGCTCTTCCTTGGGCTTCGGATCCTCTTCGATCTTCGGCTCTTCGACCGGCTTTGGTTCCTCGACCAACTTCTTCACTTCCACAGGCTTGTGAAAGTCCGCCCGCTTGTTCGAATTTCGACGCCCGCTGATGACACCGGGCACCAAGGCCATCAGGTTCGCCACCTTTTCCCCCTTCCGCCGCTCCATCTCTTCACGCACCGCCGCCATCGCCTTGTCAAACTCCAGCAGTCCGTCCTGATAACGCAGCGCAATCGTTTCATTCGGAGCATCCCGCACCAGGGCCGCAATCCGCTCGCGGGCTTCATTGAAGTCCTCCACGTGATCTGCCGGATCCACATCTGCATCCAGCCCAAGCACCTTTCTGGCGTCCTCAAGCGTCATCTGCCCGGGGCTGTAGCATCGCCGTCAGCAGGCGAAAAGAAGCATTCCTGAAAACCCGAACTTTCACCCCCCGAAACGCTGCACAATGGGCATCCGCCGACCGATCCCGAAAGCTTTCGACGTTACCCGGATCCCCGGCGCCGCCTGCTGACGCTTCCACTCGTTCAGATCGACCCGGCGCTGCACCCAGCGCACCACCGTCTCCTCGTAGCCCATGCCCACAATCTCCTCGGCAGACAGATGCCGCTCGACATAGGCCTCGAGAATCCCATCCAAAACCTCATACTCCGGCAGGGTATCCTGATCCTTCTGATCCGGACGCAATTCCGCACTCGGTGGCTTGTCGATCGTGTTCCAAGGAATCACCTCCCGCTCGCGATTCAGCCAGCGACACAGCTGGTAAACCTTCGACTTCGGCAGATCGGAAATCACCGCCAAACCACCACACATGTCGCCATAGATCGTGCAATACCCCACCGCCAACTCACTCTTGTTGCCGGTCGTCAGCAGCAGATGATTGAACTTGTTCGAGAGCGCCATCAGCAACAGACCGCGAATCCGAGCCTGCATGTTCTCCTCCGTCACATCTTCCTCCCTGCCCTCGAACAGACCCGCCATCGCGCCCTTCACGAAATCGAAAACATCCGAGATCCCCACCTCATCGCATCGAATCCCCAAGCTCTTCGCCAAGGCAAACGAGTCATCCACACTCCCGCCCGACGAGTAGGGACTCGGCATCGTCAATCCATGCACATGCTCGGCCCCCAGCGCCTCAGCGGCTACCGCCGCCGTCAATGCCGAGTCGATCCCACCACTCAAACCCAGACAGACCGAAGAAAAGCCCGTCTTGCCCGCATAGTCGCGCAGCCCCAGCACCAGCGCCTTCCACAGCTGCTCCTCTTCACAAGCGTCCTCCATTGCGGTGCTGACTGCAGGGCGAGAAATATCCACAACGCGACATTTCTCCTCAAACCCAGCCATCTCAATCACCCCACCATCCGGCCACGCCACCAAAGAATGGCCATCAAAAACCAACTGGTCATTCGCCCCCACCGAGTTGCAGTAGATTACCGGTACCTTCCCCTCCTCCGACACCCCCCTGAGCATCTCGCGGCGTTCCACCGGTTTTCCCAAATGAAAAGGTGAAGCCGATAGATTGATGATCAGATCGACTCCCTTCTCCACCAGTTCCTCCGCCGGATCCCGGTCATACAGCGGCCGCTTCAGAAAATCCTCCGTCCAGATGTCCTCGCAAATCGTCACCCCCAGGCGATGCCCGTTCCACTCGATCGGATCGCAGCTTTTCGAAGCCTCGAAATAGCGGCGTTCATCAAACACATCATAGGTTGGCAGCAGCGTCTTCCACACCCTCGCCCTCACCTCACCATCATGGAGAAAGGCCGCCGCATTGCGGTAGGGTTTACCCGTCGCCTCACCCTCATTGAAATCCACATAGCCCACCAGCAGCGGCACCTCGCGCGTCTCGCTCGCCAGGTAATCCAGCGCCTGCAGACATTTCGGTACGAACTGGCTCTTGAAGACCAAATCCCGCGGTGGATAACCGACCAGACTCATCTCCGGCGTCACCACCAGCTCCGCACCCTTCTCCAGACACTCACGATAAGCATGCAGCAGCCGCTTCGCATTCCCGGGAAAATCCCCAACCACCGCATTGATCTGAGCCAGCCCGATTCGCATGCGTCTTCCTCGCCACATTCCGCAAAAAATCAAGCCCCCATCACCCCGCCCCGGTCCCGGAACCTTGATGCCGCCCCCGTGGACTGCGGCAGCCCGCTGCCGCTGTTCCGCAAGACAGCCCTGCTGTCGATGCGCGCGGCAGCAAGAGCAACCTCGTAAGGAGCCCGGACAATTCTGTCCGGCGCCAAAAACCAGGTCGCTCAGCCACCAACCAATCGCGTGGGGCACAGCCCTTTACGCGACCACCCACCAATCGCGTGGGGCTGATCGCGTGGGGCGAAGCCCTTTACGCGACGCAGCCCTTTACGCGAGGGCCGAGTCCAAAGCCGTTCGACACGATGTAAAACCCGATGGGACCGAGCCCCAAGCCGTGTGACACGATGTAAAAAGCCGTTCGACACGACGTAAATCCCGATCGGGGTTCGTCATGCCCAGCGCTCCCAACCCAATGGAGCAAGGGCATTCCTGCCCTGTCGAACCACCCATAGAGCTCACCCCACCCTGGCAGCCCTGGTAAACAGAGGTCGAAGGTCGAAGGTCGAAGGTCGAAGGCCGAAAGTCAGAAAGACCGGACCGCCGCGCTACCGCGCCCTTGGAGGCGGCATGCCCCCGTGCCGCAACCCCGGCAGCCCGCCTCTCCCTTGAAACCGATCGCTGCCCAGTGCTCCTGTTCCATCACACCAACCAATCGCGTGGAGCTGATCAGCGTGGGGGGAAGCCTTTTACGCGACGCGACGAAGCCCTTTACGCGGCGACCATCCCATCCAACGGACTCGTCACCCCCAGACCATGTGCCCCGACTGCCACATGCAGGTAAATCTCCGTCGTCGTGATGTCCTCATGCCCAAGAAGCTCCTGAATTCTCCTGAGATCCGTCCCGCCCTCCAGCAAATGCGTCGCAAACGAGTGCCGCAGCGCATGACTCGTCACCCATTTGTTGATCCCCACCGCTGCCGCCGCGCGCTTGATCGCGTCACTGTAAACCTGAGCGTGGAGGTGATGTCGCCGCCGCACGTTGCACTCCGGATCCACCGAGGTCTGCCGCGCCGGGAACAACCAATACCACTCGAAAC